>JALRJE010000021.1 GCA_023268965.1 Crocinitomicaceae bacterium | reverse complement strand
CATCTTGAGCATCCATTTTGCGCAATAAATGCTGGATGTTCAATTTCATAGGGGTGAGTGGATTTTTGATTTCGTGTGCAATTTGTTGGGCGAGGTCTCGCCAGGCGCTCTCTCTCTCACTGCGCGCAATTTGGCCAGCAGCAAGCTCGAGTTCAGTTAATTTATCGTTATACGCTTTAACAAGCGCACCAATTTCGTCGTCATTTTGATAGGTGATTTTTTGATTTTTTTTACCAAGTTCTAAATTTCGTACTGATCTTGAAACAATTTGTAAAGGCCCAATGAGCCAATTGCTGACCACTAAAGCAATCAATATGGAAAGCGCCAAGAGCAGCACAAAAACATTAATGGCTGCCTTAAAAAACTGTTCAATTTGTTGTTCATAGGCCTCTTGTTGACCAAAGAGCTGAATATTAACAAAACCAATTTGCTTCAGTGAATGATTGACAATAGGCAAATATGCACTCCTGTAGTTCAGTTGCCCAATTTGGTCTTGATGCGAGAAAAAACTTTGGTTAGCGCCGATGAGCGCATCCATAGCCCTTGGGTTCATATGCTCGCCTATAAGGCCATAAGCAAACAGCTTGGGTCTGGATGAAGCAATTAGAAATCCGTCGCTGTCAAAAACAAAAAGATCGGTTTTGAAGACTTTTGATAGTTTGGCCAACTTTGTTTCTAGTGCTTTAGCGCTCACTGTTTGGTCAAGGGTATCCAACAAAATAGTTTGGGCTTTCAATTCGGCTTGCACCGAGGAAAGCTTCTCTCTTAATGCCTGTTTTGCGTAATTTTCGAACTGTTGACCGATAAAAACGGAACTTCCTAAACCATATAGGAACAAGGAAACCGCTAAGATAAGCAAGAAGGCGAGTTGCACTTTGAACGAAAGCGACCACTGTAAGGCCTTATTGTTGAATATAGTTTTGGTGATGTTGTTGGTAATTAAGAGTAATCCCCAATAGACGAATAAAAAAGCAAAACTCGTCACATTTGTAAACCAACCATTTGTTTCAGAAGAAATTATAATTGCTGACCCTTTGTCTTGTTGAACCAGCACATGAGAGTACCCATTGTGTTCGAAATGGCTGCGGTTTGCCGCGTTGCTTTTGAAAGCCGAGAGCAGATTTGGATAATTAACACCTCCTGTTTGGTGAATAAGCCTTCCTTCGGCATATTTTCCGATGGCGTAAGACTCTAGGCTGTTAGAGATGCCAGCTTGGTCTGAAATAAGCAAGCGCGGAAAGCCAATTTCTTCAGGAATTCTTTTGGAGACAAGCGTAATGCCAATCGTTTTTTCGGCTGTTAAGCGCAGCAAGATGACGTAACTAAGCCCCTCTTCTTCGTGGGGCATAAAAAAGAGTCCGTCTTGAATATCTGAAGCTTCGCCGTGTTGCTTAACAAGTGTTTTTAATCTATGAAGCTTTAGGCTATCTGCTCCAAAGCAAGGCTTATCGTTGGCATCATATATATCGGCATCGATATCAAAACCGTCCCAAACACCCGTGAAGAATTTTTGGGTTAGTAGGTGTTCGAAGCCTACTTTGGTAAATTGTTTTTGTAGGGTATCAAACGAGCTATTCAACCATTCTTCTGCTGAAATTTTCGACGCGGTCTGAGCATATGCTAATTCTAGATTGATATTGCGTTCTATGGCTAATTGTTGCGCAAAAAGTTTACGATTGTCAACGTCTTTTTTTGCTTGTAAGTTTTGCAAATAAAAGGACACAATGGCGGCCGTTACGCTTAATATAAGCACCTCGCTACTTAAGCGGCGCCAGGATGTTTTTTCGACTTTTTGAAATACGAATTGAATGAGGATGACACTTACGGGTAGAAGATCTATCCAGTTTTGTTCTTGTATCAATAACCAAAGAAACGGAAAGATCAGTAATCCTATTTGCATTATATAAGATGGAAACCAGCGCTGTTTTTTATGAATAAAACCCCCAAAATGAATGGCTCTTTGAAAACAATAGAGATAGAAGCCAATTAGCGCAAAGAAAAAGTAAGAGGTGAGGCGAAGGTCAAAAAGGTGCTCAAAACTAAGCGGGATGTTTGAGTGCTCAATAACGATTTGTAATTGCTTGAGAACCCAAAGCCAAAGTAAAAAGGGAAGAAATATAGCAGCTATATTGCTCCACCATTTGTCAATATTGCGAATTAGGGCACTTATTATACGAAATCCAAAAACTATAAAAATACTATTGATAGCAAAAGCAAAAAAATCTGGATTCCATTCATTGTATGCAAAAAAATCAGCAGCAAACCAATCGTTACTTTGCCAATTAAGGGGCCATGTAATTTCGTACAATATAGTGCGAGTGACTACGAGGGCAAGCAAGAGAACAAGGTTGCCAATCCAACCTTTTTCAACAAAGGTTTGGAATTGATAAATAATACAGAACAGTGCAACTAACAGGTAGAAAGCCCCCCATTTGCTTTGGCTAGACTGGCTATCCTGCGTTAGGGGACTTGCATAGAAAACGATATCATTTTGTTGATTGTAGATGGCAAATTTGTGCTCACCATTTAATTGAACATCAAATTGTCGTTTCCAAAAAGAAGGGTTATTAGCACTCAGATAATCATTGGCGAATTCATATTCTTTGAGCACACAAAAACTGACGCAACATGTAATATGATCTTTCTTTAGCGTTGTACTGTAGTAATACCCATTATTGAGTTGAATGAGCCCATTCCCCGGAAAATTTGGCGTTTTATAGCGGCCTACTGGCAGCTGATTGGTACTCCAGCCAAAAAGCTTTTCTTTTTCATAAAGATGGTAGGTGAGTTCTTTGGAATTGGGCAGATTTTTGCCTTCCTCAAGGCTATTCAAAACATATTTAGCTTGAGATTTTCCAGCTTTTTCAAGAGCGGTGAATTGATCTTGAATTTCGCTAATTGAAAACCGCTGTTCTCGACTAGAAAAAAAGGATGACACCCCTGCTATTAAAAACAAAAGACCAATTAAACTGAATTTCCAAGTTCGAATAAAAGAAAATAGGGCGTGCATTGTTAAAAGCGATCAGGTACCAAGGTACGCAGTTGTTCACTTAAACGCAAGAAATCTTGGTCGGCACGATGGTCATTAGCGTAAACAAAGTTTGCGGCACCTCTGTAAGGAGCAATGAATTGTTCATAGCAAGGCAGCACATGGTTTTCCCATTGATAAATGATTTCTGAGCGCCTGTAGCCGCGTGTTTCTTGGTCTCGGTAGATGCGCCTGTCTAGTTGTGTAGCGTGGTCCACATCAACAAAAATACTGTAATCTAATTGAGCAAAAACGTCTTGATAATGCAGTGTAAATAAGCCTTCAACAATGATGAGCTCACTAGGATGTATGGTCAGAAGTACATTTTTACTGCCTTGAACATTAAAAAAGTATTCGCGAACCTCTATGGGCTCTCCGGCAATAAGCTTCTGAAGATCTACAGCTAATTTATGTGCATCAAGTGCTGTTGGAAGATCAAAATTGACGATTCCGTTGGCATCTTTGGCCTGCTGTTCAAGGGGTAAGTAGTAGTTATCCATAGAGAAAACAGCAGTACTTGTGCCTTTAAAAGTATCGGATAGGCGATGAAGAAGTGTGGTTTTTCCAGCGCCGCTTCCTCCACAGATTCCGATTACAAAAGGCTTACTCATGTAACAAAGATACAACTTGTGGGCTACTTTTTTCGTCTTCTAAGTATGGCTTGTACCTTAAAAAACCTTATTTTCGACATGTTAATTTATAAAGTCCTCTCCATGAAATCGTTTTCTACACTTCTTTTCATTTGTTTGACCTATGTAGTTGCAGCCCAAATCCAAGGATTAGGTGGCTGGCCTACTTCTACCAAGTTATCATTAGATCAAAAAACAATTGTCCGTTGGGATTATCCACAGCCAAATATTGCTGCTTTACAAGCTGAAGATGCGCAAATAGACAACAAGGGGCTTGCACCATGGCGCTTTGGTTACAACAATTACACCAATATTTCTACTGCCAATACTGGCACTTGGTTGGAGTTGCCAAATGGCGCGCGGCTGTGGTTTGTTCGTGTGAAATGCGAGGCGGCACTTACTGTCAACCTTACTTTCGAACAAACAGTGATACCTGAGGGCAACCAACTTTTTGTTTATAATGCACAAAAAGATTTCATCCTCGGCGCCTTTACGCAACAGCACATTTACGATGGTCAGCTCGGCACAGAACTCATCCCTGGCGAAGAAGCGATTGTTGAGTATTATGTAGCGCCAAAAAATGAAATTGGACACATTCAATTGGGAACGGTAACCCACGGCTACCGCACTGCCAATGAATTCATGGAAAAAGCATTTGGTAGTTCAGGCGCTTGTAACATGAACGTAAACTGCCCTGATGGCTTGCCCTGGACCCCTCAACGAAATAGCGCAATCATGCTCGTGTCTGGGAGTAGTGGTTTTTGCTCCGGAGCCCTCATTAACAACACCCAAAATGACGGCAAACCTTATGTACTAACTGCAAATCATTGTTACAGTAATCCTGCAAATTGGATTTTTCGTTTCAATTGGCAGTCAGAATCCTGTTCGAATCCTGGCACGTCGCCAAGTTTTCAATCTTTAAGTGGGGCAGTGTTGCGCTCACGTCGTACACCCTCTGACTTTTGCTTAGTAGAAATTACCGGGGGCTTGGTCAATGGGACCGTTCCACTTGACTACAATCCTTTTTTCGCCGGGTGGGACAACTCTGGAACCATACCCACCACAACGGTTTGTATACATCATCCGTCAGGCGACATCAAGAAAATAGCATTTGACGACAACCCTGCAACAATATCTCAAGCAATGGGCTCGTCTGAACCGAACTCAACGTGGACAGTTCAATGGGATCGCAATACAACAACTGAGGGCGGCTCATCGGGTTCACCATTATTTGATCAAAGCGGCCGTATTATTGGTCAGCTCTGGGGCGGAGGTGCTTCTTGCATGAATTTAAGTGCCCCCGATTACTACGGAAGGGTGCTCAGTTCTTGGGAGCCAGCAGGCAGCAACAGCACCAATCAGCTCAAACACTGGCTAGACCCCCTCAATTCTGGGGCTGCATTTATTGACGGATTCGACCCAACCAATTCGACTAGCCTTGCTTTAGACGCCGCACTGTCTGGGGCGAGCATCGTTGAGCAAGCAGTTTGTGCAGACAACTATTTGCCGAGCGTTTCTTTATTAAATGTGGGGAGCACAACGCTTACCAGTGCGCTCATCGAATATCAAATCGATAATGGACCCGTACAACAATTCAACTGGTCTGGATCTTTGGCCCAATGGCAAGTTCAAGTGATTGCTTTACCTATGGTGCAGCTCGCCACAGGAAGCCACACGTTTACCGCTACGGTAAGTAATCCGAATCAAGCGCTCGACGAAAACGCAACTAACAATCAATCTATCTACAGCATGAATGTTACAGCTGTGCCTGAAACAATAGACTTATTGAAAGTGACCCTACTTACCGATGACTACGCCGATGAAACTTACGTTGAGTTGCGCAATGCAGCAGGTGTAGTCGTGTGGTCAGAGGGCAATGAAAATGTTGCCGGTAATTTTGGTACGAGCAATTTTCCAGCACCTACAGACCCGACCAATCCACTACTCGATAACACAACTTATAACTTCGACATTCCGCTAAGCGCATTCGAATGCTACACTTTTGTTCTTTATGATTATTACGGTGACGGCATGGCATCTTCTCTATGGGGCGGCATCGATGGTGCACTATCCCTTTCTGACAACAACGCTGCCACAATCTATACCTTGCCAGCTGCTGATTTTGGCGATAGCACAGCGGTTGTTGTTCGCCATATCGACGATGCAGGATTAGACCCTACTACTTTTCATTTTGTATTAGCACCAAATCCAGCCCAAGCCGAACTCTATTTAAATTGGTTCAATCCAACGCAAGTGCGTATTCAAGTATACGATATTTGTGGTAAACTACTCTTGACCAAAGAGGAGGACTCTCATGCTACACAACTCGATATTCAAGCCTTAAGTGCAGGAACTTACCTACTCCAATTGAGTAATTTGTCTGGCGCCGTGGTACAGCAGAAATTCGTCAAACAATAAGATTTCTTTAGTTGAGCGGGCTCTACTTACACATCCCGTTTTGTCGCAAGCGCTGCACTTATTGCGATTTTCATTTTTCGACAACTTTTGCTAATTACAGAAGTAGTTTAATCGCTGCACTTGTTCGGGAGCTCATATTGCGCAGCCCTGAGTCAAAAGCCCCGTTGCAAACCATTTATTTTGGCGGCGGAACACCAAGCATTTTAACAAGTCCAGAACTCGGTCTTATTTTTGAGGCCATCCATCAACATTACAAAGTAACCTCGGATTGTGAAATATCATTTGAGGCGAATCCGGAGGATATCAATCAGGCGAATTTGGAAGCTTGGAAAGCAATTGGTATCAATCGTTTGAGTATTGGCTTACAAACTTTTTCGAATGAAGACTTGCTTTGGATGAATCGAGCGCATCAAGTAAAAGATGGCCTAAAAGGCATTCAGCTTGCACAAATGCTTGGCTTTAGTAATATTAGTGTCGACCTCATTTACGGACTTCCAGGACAATCTTTAACTGCTTGGGAGGCTAGCTTAGCTGCAGTTTTTGAATTAGGAGTCCAACACCTTTCGGCTTATTGCCTCACTATTGAACCAAAAACAGCGTTGAATCATTTAGTGCGTCAAAAGAAGCTGCAACCTGCTGATGAGGTGCTGCAAAGTGAACAATTTTTAAGCCTTCTTGAAAAGTCAAAGACCTTTGGATTTGAACAATATGAAATTTCTAGTTTTTCGTTAAAAGGCTTTCATTCTAAACACAATAGCGCCTATTGGAAATTTAAACCATATATTGGAATCGGCCCCTCAGCTCATTCTTTTGACGGTAAAGAACGCCGCTGGAATGTGCGCAATAATACAATTTATGCCAAAAATGTTGGTAAAAATGAAACTTGGTTTGAGTGCGAATATTTAAGTGATAACGAATACCGAAACGAACAAATTTTATTGGGCCTTAGAACAATTTGGGGCTTGGATATACGCACTTTAAAATCTGAATTTACAACAAAAGAAAAAGCGCAAATTGAAGAATTTGCGCTTTTGGGCTGGTTATGTTGTAAGCAAGATCAAATTACACTTACGCAAGAAGGTAAATTGCACGCAGACGGCATTGCCGCGGCGCTTTTTCGATTAGACTAACAAAATTCGTCGTAGGCTGCTTGCAAGTTGGCAGCAATCATTTGGGCACTACCACCTTCGATGTGGTGTCTTTCTAAGAAGTGTACTAATTTACCCTCTTTAAATAAAGCAATAGATGGTGAGGACGGCGGGTAAGGCAAGAAGTACTTTCTAGCCTGAGCAACTGCCTCTTGGTCCACACCTGCAAAAACAGTGGTGAGTTTAGCGGGCGCTTTGTCGTGTTGAATGGAGAGTTTTACACCGGGGCGCATATTGCCAGCAGCACAGCCACAAACAGAATTGACAACTACAAGCAGTGTGTCGGTGTTTGCGGAGATGGCAGCGTCAACAGCGGGTGCATCTAATAATTCTTCAAACCCTACTTTAGTAAGGTCTTCTTTCATGGGTTGAACAAGTTCTGCTGGATACATATCTATTTTTTCACAAAATTAAGAAAGTCTTTAAGAAGATATGTCATTGAGGTGTCATTTCTCAAGGTTTTGCAAAAGCCATGAAGCAGTTGGCTGCATATTAATGTCTTGTTTTGCTGTCATGCCAAATACCTCTCTAAATGCAGCATTGTTGTCTCGCATGAAGGTGAGGTACCGCTTGAATTGTTTGGCGTTATGGTAATTTGCACTCTGTTCAATAATAGATAGGCTCATGTAATCTGCGTAGCATTTATTATTTTGATCTAAGGCAAAAGTAAAGCGCCTTTTTTTGGCGACTTTTTTTAAGACATGAAGATGGGTATCGTACCGACAAAGCAATAATGTGTGTAGCAACTGATATTTGTCAAAAGCGAGTTGATGGTCTTTGAATCCGCGCAAGAGGGTTTTATACGTTTTGTTGAGTTGTTGTTTGTTTTCTCGAGCTCGATATGCATAGTTAAGATGCGCATTTAAAATTGGTTGTGCTTGGTTATCAGCTGCAGACCAGAGGTAATGTCGTGAAAGATCTCTAAAATGGCGCACCTTAACGACGGAGTCTGGGACATAAGATACCCCAATTGGAATAGCTGCGAAATTGGCCTGATGAAACTGAAAATCTATGCCAGTAAGTGCCTTTTGTGCTTGTAGGCCATCTAATATGACAATGTCAAAACCGGGTTCCCACGGCTGTTTTTGTAGCGCTTTTCGAATTTGCTGGGGGCTAAGTTCAATAATGGTAAGGTTTAAATTTCTGCGCTTGGCCATCTTGAATAACACTTGTTTTTGTGCATTTGTCATGAAGTTTTGTGCAACTGTAAGCTGGTTTTCAGTATGGGGCTGGGCTTCCTCTATGGCACAGCTGGCCAAGCGCAAAAACAGGAATATAAATAGCAAATTACGCACCGGTAAGTTTTTTGATTTCATTGAGTTTGAGTAAGGCTTCTACTGGCGTAAGCGAATTGATATCGGTCTGGACGAGTTCGTCGTGGATTTGTTGCAGAACAGGATCGTTGAGTGCAAAGAAACTCAGTTGTACATCTGGCGCGATGTTTTGAACTGCAGGTGAGATTGATTTTTTGTTGGATCCGGCGCCCACACTTGCGTGGCTGGCTTCAAGGTCCTTGAGTACCGCCTCGGCGCGTTTGACTACAGGTGCTGGCATACCTGCGAGTTTGGCTACATGTATACCAAAGGAGTGCGCTGATCCGCCGGGCACTAATTTTCTTAGAAAGAGTACTTGTGTGCCCAGTTCTTTTACACTTACATTGAAATTATGAATGCGCGCAAATCGATTGGCCATTTCGTTGAGTTCGTGGTAGTGGGTGGCAAAAAGGGTTTTTGGTGTTGCTTTTTGGTTTTCGTGAAGATATTCAGCAATAGCCCAAGCAATGGAGATGCCGTCGTAGGTGCTTGTACCTCGACCTATTTCGTCGAGGAGGATGAGACTGCGCTCAGACACGTTATTGAGTATACTTGCGGTTTCATTCATCTCTACCATGAAGGTAGACTCACCTGAAGAGATGTTATCAGAAGCGCCAACACGGGTAAAAATTTTGTCTACAATTCCAATTTGCGCAGACGCTGCAGGTACAAAACTGCCAATTTGCGCCATGAGCACTATCAGCGCAGTTTGGCGCAAAATAGCGCTTTTACCACTCATGTTGGGCCCGGTGATCATGATAATTTGTTGTTTGTGCTTGTCTAGTTGGATATCATTTGCAATATAGCTCTCTCCAATAGGCAAACGTTTCTCGATAACCGGATGCCTACCTGCTTTAATATCGAGTTCATGACCATCGCTAAGCACGGGCAAACAATAGTTTTCCGAAAGGGCAACTTTGGCAAAGGAGAATAGGCAATCTAGTTGAGCAAGGAGCTGTGCGTTTTTTTGAATCGGTGCAATAAAATCAGCCATACCAAATAAGAGTTGTTGGTATAATTGTTGCTCAATTTGTATTATTTTTTCTTCCGCACCGAGGATTTTCTGCTCGTATTCTTTGAGTTCTTCAGTGATGTAGCGCTCTGCAGACACTAGCGTTTGCTTGCGAATCCAGGTTTCGGGTACTTTATCTTTGTGTGTGTTGCGCACTTCGATGTAATAACCAAACACGTTGTTGAAGGCTATTTTTAGGCTTGAGATTCCTGTGGCTTGTATTTCGCGTTCTTGAATTTGTTCTAGGAAGTCTTTGCCATTGGTGGAAATTGAACGGAGCTCGTCTAAAGTTGCGTCTCGCCCACTTCTAATGACTGCACCTTTTCCGATTTGAACCGCAGGTTCAGAGCTCAGATTAGCCTCTATGAGTTCTATAAGTTGTTGGCAAGCGTCTAGGTTTTGCAAAAGCAATTGCAGACTTTTATTCTGCAACGGGCTAAGGAGTTCGTGAATGGGCTGAATTTGTTGTAGCGTTCGTTTGAGGTGCTGAACTTCTCTTGGATTGATTTTGCCAACAGCAACTTTGGAAATGAGCCGTTCGAGATCACCGATTTCACGGAGGCGGGCATCTAGGTCGAGGTGTATTTCTTGGGTGTCTTTTAATACGGCAACAACTTGGTGTCTTTCTTCGATGGGTTGGCGGTCTTTGAGCGGCAGTACCAACCAGCGCTTGAGCAAGCGCCCTCCCATTGGGGTTTTGGTTTGGTCGAGCACCTCTGAAAGCGTACTGGCGTTTTCGTGGGGGGAATGCACGAGCTCCAGGTTACGAACCGTAAAACGGTCTAGCCACATGTAACGATCTGGCGCAATCTGCGCAATGCCGGTGATGTGCCCAAGTTGTTGTTGTTGGTTTTCTGAAAGATAGTGGAAAACTGCGCCGGCAGCAATGATAGCAAGCGCTTGTGTGTCTAGGCCAAAACCTTTCAAAGAGCGGGTTTTGAAGTGCTTGTTGAGTTGTTCGAGCGCGTAATCAGCTCCAAAAACCCATTCTTCTAGCCTGAAATGAAAGGCGTCGTTGCCAAAGAGTTCATGGACAGCGCTGGTTTTACTTTTTGAGTAAATAATTTCGGAGGGGCGAAAGCCGCTGATTAGTTTATCGATGTAGCTAGCGGGCCCTTGTGCTACTAGAAATTCTCCTGTTGAGATATCTAGAAAGGCTGCACCAATTTCGTTTTTTTCGAGGTGCAGCGCACACAAAAAGTTGTTGGTGCGTTGGTCCAGCACTTGATCGTTGAAGGCTAGGCCTGGCGTGACGAGTTCAGTAACCCCTCTTTTTACGATGGTTTTGGTCATTTTGGGATCCTCTAGCTGATCGCAAATAGCGACGCGCTGCCCAGCCCGAACCAACTTGGGTAAATATGTTTCTAAAGAATGATGCGGAAACCCTGCTAATTCCATTTCTGCGGCGGCACCGTTTTTTCTTTTTGTGAGAATAATGCCAAGAATGCGACTTGCCTTTACGGCGTCGGCGCCAAAGGTTTCGTAGAAGTCTCCGACCCTAAAAAGCAACATAGCCTCAGGGTGTCTTGCCTTGATTTGATTGTATTGCTTCATCAAGGGCGTTTCGGAATTTTTTGTTGTGCTCTGTGCTGACACTTGAATTATTTAGATAAGTAAAGATAGACCTTTTTAGCCCTTGACTTTGGGCTACTTTTCCACAATTTTGCAGTATTTTTGAGCCATAGATGTCAGCAAATCCTACAAAAAAATTAAAGCTTTGGGAGCTCAAGCGCAAAAGCGAAGCCGACTTTAAAGCGCAAAAAAAGTTTCCTCTCGTTTTGGTATTGGATAGTATTCGCTCACTGAATAATATTGGTTCATTTTTTAGAACCGCTGATGCCTTTAATGTCGAGCTCATCTATTTATGTGGCATTACAGCCCAGCCTCCTCATCGAGACATCCACAAAACAGCCCTTGGCGCCACAGAAACTGTTCAATGGGCATACCGCGCCTCATTGCATGAGGCTTTGGATGAGTTAAATGCACGTGGATATGCTATTTGCGTGGTAGAACAGGCAGTCGAAACCACCCTTTTGCAAGAAGTAGATGCCCTCGAGTCGGAAGGTTTTGCTCTGGTGTTTGGCAATGAGGTAGATGGTGTAGACCAAACTGCACTTGACAGGGCAGATCATATCATTGAAGTCCCACAATTTGGCACCAAACACAGTTTAAATGTGAGTGTCTGTGCAGGAATTGTTCTTTGGGAATTTGCAAAAAAATATTTTAATTGACCTTTACAAAGAGCAGTTCATCCTCTTTAAAAACACCAAGTAATTGCTGCTTTGTTAGGGTTTTTAGGGAGGTGTCCCAAAGTTTATTGCTGATGTCAAAATGCGCACGCAATTCACTTAACAAAAGTTGTTTTTCTGCTTGCATTTTTTCAAAAATTGCTTTTTCTGTTTCGGAGAGCACAATTTTAGGACCTTGCGTTTCCGGGCGCATTTGCGGAAAAAATAAAACTTCTTGAATCGAAGGGTTATTTGTTAGGTACATAATGAGGCGGTCCATCCCGATACCAAGGCCACTGGTTGGCGGCATGCCGTATTCCAGCGCGCGCAAGAAATCTTGATCAATAAACATGGCTTCGTCGTCGCCGCGTTCTTGTAGCTTGAGTTGTTCTTCGAAGCGTTCGCGTTGGTCAATTGGGTCGTTGAGTTCAGAATAGGCATTGGCCACTTCTTTGCCGCAAACCATTAGTTCAAAACGTTCGGTGAGGCTTGGGTCTTCTCTGTGCACTTTGCAAAGCGGCGACATCTCCTTTGGATAATCGGTAATAAACGTTGGCTGAATGTATTTGCCCTCGCATTTTGCACCAAAAATTTCGTCGATGAGCTTGCCTGTCCCCATGGTTTCATCAACCTCTATACCCATTCCTCTGGCTGCAATGCGCAATTCGTCTTCGCTTTTACCTGCAATATCAAATCCGGTAAAATCGATGATGGATTGGCGCATGGTAACGCGCTTGTAGGGGGCCTTGAAGTCGATGGTGTGTTCTCCAAATTGAGCAATTGTTGTTCCATTGACCTCTATTGCACAAAACTCGAGTAATTGTTCCGTGAAGTCCATCATCCAGTTGTAGTCTTTGTAAGCAACGTAAATTTCCATTGCCGTAAACTCTGGATTATGAGTGCGGTCCATGCCCTCATTGCGGAAATTTTTTGAAAACTCATACACGCCATCAAAACCGCCAACGATCAACCTTTTGAGGTAAAGTTCATTGGCAATGCGCATGTAGAGTGGGATATCAAGCGCGTTGTGGTGTGTCATAAATGGTCGGGCAGATGCACCGCCAGGAATGGCTTGTAAAATAGGGGTCTCGACCTCCATATAACCTGCGCGATTAAAAAAGCTGCGCATGGCATTGAATAACTTTGTTCTTTTGATAAAGACGTCCTTGACTTGACGGTTCACTACGAGGTCAACATAGCGTTGACGGTAGCGCAACTCAGGATCTGTGAAGGCATCATGAATTATTCCCGCAGCATCGGTTTTTGGTAAAGGAAGGGGCCGCAATGATTTACTTAGTAGCTGAAATTCAGTGACGTGAACTGAAATTTCACCAACTTGCGTTCTGAAAACGTATCCTTTGATACCGAGAAAATCACCGAGGTCGAGCAACTTTTTGAAAACCTCATTATAAAGCGTTTTGTCTTCACCAGGGCAGAGTTCGTCTCGGTTGAAGTATACTTGGATTCTGCCAGAAGCATCTTGAATCTCAGCAAAAGAAGCCTTGCCCATAATGCGCTGCGAGAGCATGCGCCCTGCCAAACAAACCTGTTTGCCGTCTTCAAAATTTGCTTTGATGTCTTCGGCAAAGGCATCTACTGGGTAGAGCGCTGCCGGATAGGGGTCAATGCCGAGGTCGCGCAATTTTTGTAGCGATTCGCGGCGCAAAAGTTCTTGTTCGGAAAGTTCTGAATGGCTCATGGATATACTATTGAGACTGCAAAGATAGGGTTAAAAAAAATTCTAGGTATTCTTTGCAACGTATGACCTCATTCTTCGTTAGTAGAGTATGAAATTTTGGTTGCGGTTCTTTAAGCGTTTTTTTTTGATATTGTTGATCATGCTAACAAGCATCTCTTTGGTATTGTTTGTTTTCGAGGATCGTATCATTAAGACAGTAGTTGCACAAGCAAATATGCACCTAAAAGTCCCGGTAAAAGTTCAAGAAATAGAATTGCATTTTTGGCGTACTTTTCCTCGCATAAGCGTGGCGTTCAACGAGGTCTCGATTGCCGACCCGCTGCAAAAAACGGAAAAGCTGTTGCAAGCAGAACAAATAAGTCTGCGCTTTAATCCCTTCGATATGCTCGCGGGCACCTATCAGATCAAGCAAATTAGCGCATTGAATGGCTTTGTTCAAATCAAAGCGTACAAAAATGGCCAAACTAATTTTGACATCTTCAAGAAAAGTAAGGCCAATACCACCCCACTTAACGTCGAATTAGAATCTATATTTCTGGAACAAATACGCATGGAGTATCGGACACAAGAAACCAAGCACCTCATTCGTTTATCCATCCAAGATGTCAATTTATCGGGAAAATTTTCAGCTCAAAAAACAACATTAAACGCCCTTGGAAACATCCATTTGAGTAGCGTAAAAAAGGGTCAAGTAACCTATCTGCGTCATCAACCTATTGTTTTTGACCTATCTCTATTGGTTGACCAAACACAAGATCTTGTCAGACTGCCTCAAGCACAAATCAAAATAGCCAACTTGCCATTTTTAATTGACGGAGAATTTACGCCGCTTTCGAGCACCTTAGATGTCCGCACTGCAGATGTTTCGCTGTTGCAATTGGTAAACACGCTGAGCCCCGCACAATTTTCACAACTCAAGCAAATCAAAGCCGAGGGTAAGGTTGATTTTCAATTTCACTTTCATTCAAGTTCAAAAGAGAAAAACCCTCGGATCGACGCCTATTTCGGCATCAAAAACGGCCGCCTAACGGAACCTAAATTCGGAACCCAAATCAAGGAATTTGATTGCTTTGGTACGTATCACAATCTTCCTTCAGAAAAGTTGGAGATGGAGCGTTTTCGATTCAAAAGTCAAGGCGCGCAATTTGAAGGGCAATTTCAACTACATGACTTTTTGCACCCAAAATTAACCATTTCAGCTTCCGGAATAATGCCTCTAGCTTTAGTACAAGCATTGTACCCTCTGCCCGAAATAGAAGCCATCAACGGAACTGCTAAGTTGAAATTGAATGGTCAGTTTGCCCAACAAGACCAGCAGCAGTGGAAAACCAAACAGATGAGCGGCAGCTTGCGCCTACAAGCAGATTATATCCAAACAACCGCACTTCAAAAGCGATTTACTTCCTTCTTCGGAGATATTTCTTTACAAAATGATGATTTGTTCATCAATCAGATCAAAGCGCAGCTAGGCAGTAGTTCATTTGAGCTGCGCGGTGAGTTGCCAGATGTGGTAAAGTCTTACACCCAAAATGGTTTGCAGCAAATAAATGGTGTCTTAAAAGCAGACCGAATAAATTGGACTGATTTGGATATGAAACCCAATTCAAATAAAAGAGAATGGCTCTTGCCCGCGGGCATAGAAATGACCATGCCGTTTGAAATCAATACATTGATATATGACCGCAAAGCATTCAAGCAAGTCAAGGGTGCTTTAGCGATACATCCAAGGCAACTCAACCTGACTCATCTTCACTTCGGACATGCGCAAGGTCGTTGGCAGGGCCTCGTTAAGCTCGTTGAAAAGAAGCCTTCGAACTTTTCCATATTCACGAGCGGATCAGCTAAAAATGTTGAACTTCAGCCTTTTTTTCAGGATTGGAATAATTTTGATCAGACTGTTCTGACGCATGAGCACCTTTCAGGAAAAGGGCATTTTGAATTTGATATAAATACCAATTACGATTTCTTTGAGGGTTTAGACGAAGCTAGTTTACGTGCTCAATTTCATTGTCGGATCGATAACGGACGCCTTTATCAAGCCCCTCTTATGCAAGACTTGGCAAGTAGCCTCACATTTGGAAAAGGAAAAGCCATTCTCGGTGCAAGAAACCAGGCTGCGTTGCAGCAAAAACTCAAGGATGTGAGGTTCAAAACCTTAGATAACACCTTTACGATTGCCGAGCGTCAATTGCGCTTCAAAAAAATGCATATAGGCTCTTCTGCCCTAGATTTAGACTTAGTGGGGCAACATAGTTTTGACCACGCTATCGATTACGCAATCGGTTTGCGTTTTCGTGATTTATTGGTGCAAGAAACCCAAACCGAATTTGGTGAAATTACCGACGACGGAACTGGTGTTCGTTTGTTTGTTCGGATCTCAGGCACGCTAGACGATCCGAAAGTAAGTTGGGACCAAAATGGCAAAAAAGAAGCGGCCAAAGCACAATTTGAAAAAAGTCAGGCGGAGTCTAAAGACATGCTCAAAACAGCATTTGGGTTCTATCAAAACGACCCAACTATAGGTAATTATGAGCAAAAAAACTTGCCACATGAAACCATAGAACTCAAGTTCAAAACAAAAGAAAGTGCGTCAGAAACACAAATAAATTCTGGTGCAGCACCGGCAAAGAATAGTAAGTTACAACAGAAACTTGATAAGTGGAAGCAAGAGCAACAGCGCGGGGCTGAGGTAAATATCAAAATAGGGGGTTAGCGCTACTTGCCTTTGGCAAGAATACCAGTTGTTGAATATCCTTCTACAAAAGGAATGGTTTGAACGGAGCCACCGTAAGATTTGACGATATCAGAACCAACGATATAGTCTTTGGCCTGCATATTGTTTTGCTCAGCATTATAATCTGCACCTTTAAGCAACACATCTGGTTTCAGTGTTTCAATGATTTCGAGCGGTGTCTGTTGTTCGAAGAACACAACAGCATCAACAAAACTGAGGGCACTAAGCACCATTGCTCTTGCAATTTCAGGGTTGATAGGTCGGTTAGGTGCTTTTTCTAGCGCTTTGACCGATGCATCGGTGTTGATGGCAACGATGAGGTGTTGCGCAGTATCTGCCGCTTGTGCCAAATAACTCACGTGGCCTAAATGTAAGATGTCGAAACAGCCATTGGTAAACGCTACTGTTTCGCCTTTCATGGCCCAAACATTTCTGAGTCGCAGGGCGTCGTCCCAGCTGCGTATTTTGTTGTTGAGATTTGAAAGTCTCTTGCTCATTGCATTTTTTAAGAGAGCAAGTTAGTTTGTTCGTTAGGAAAAACCAAGGAAGGCTTGAAACTTTTGGCTTCTTCGAAATCCATCATGGCATAACCAATAATGATGATGATGTCATGGATGGCTACTTTTCTTGCCGCCGGACCATTGAGACAGATCATGCCGGTTTGTCGTTCGCCTTTGATAACATACGTTTCGAAACGCTCACCATTATTGATATTGACAATCTGAACACGCTCACCTTCGATGAGGTTTGCGGCGTTCATAAGATCTTCATCTATGGTAATACTACCGATGTAGTTGAGGTCGGCTTGCGTAACACGAACCCGATGTATTTTTGATTTGAGGACGTTGATGTACATAACTTGTTGCTCGGCAAAATTACATCAAAGAACCGATTCACACAACATGTTGTCGATCAGTCTAACTTCTCCGCAAAAGGCAGCAATGCAACAAACCTGAGTTGCTTGCCACTCACTACAGTTTTCGAGGGTATTCGGATCTACAATTTCTAAGTATTCCAACACCAGACCAGCTGTTTTGATGATAGAAATGGCTGTGTTTTTTACCTCATCAATAGCATTTTTCCCTGCATTATTTTTCACATAATGCAGCGCTTGTGAGATGAATATTGCTTTTTGCCTATCTTGATTAGTCAGTCTTAAATTTCGGCTACTCATGGCCAAACCATCAGTTTCTCGTACCGTCTGACAACCAATTATTTCGATTCCAAAGCCATAATAGCTATTGAGTTGACGGATGATCGCGAGTTGTTGATAGTCTTTTTGTCCAAAATAAGCTTTTGAAGGCTGCACCAAAGCAAATAAATGATGGACAACATGCACAACTCCTTCAAAATGCCCGGGCCTTCGCGAACCTTCTAAAATACTGCCTATTCGCCCTATTGGCATGGGCTTGTAGGGCAAATCTTGCGGATACATTTCTTCTTCATCAGGTGCAAAAATAACGATGTTGCGAAAGTTGGAAAGGCGCGCTAGATCTGCCTCAAGCATTCTTGGATATGACTGTAAATCAGTACTTTGGTTAAACTGTTTTGGATTGACAAAAATAGAAACAACCACAAAATCATTGGCAGTGCAGGCTTGATGAACCAACGACAGATGACCATCATGTAAAGCACCCATGGTTGGAACAAAACCAATTTGTTGCTGGCTGACTCGCATTTGCTGGCGCCAGTTATTTAATTCTTGTCTGGTAACAAAGATCTGCATGGCTTCGTCTCATCTAAAATTTGAATCGGACAAAGCTATTGCTTTTTAGGATAGTTCAGGTTTATTTTGTAATTTTGCTAGCATACAACTATAAATGGAAAAGAAAAAAATCCTATTTATTTCTCAAGAAATCTTTCCTTTTTTACCTAAATCTGAAATTTCAGGAAGTGCGCGTCGCATTTCTCAAGCAGTTCAAGATGCGGGTAAAGAAATCCGTGTTTTTACACCGCGTTTTGGCGCAATTAACGAAAGACGTCATCAACTTCACGAAGTCATTCGTTTGTCAGGGCTCAACATTTCTATTGATGACCATGACCACCCACTGATCATAAAAGTTGCTTCCATTTCGGCTGCTAGAATGCAGGTTTATTTTATAGACAACGACGATTATTTCAAGCGCAAAACTTGTTTGCAAGAAGAAGATGGCACTTTTCATCCCGACAACGACGAGCGCGCTATGTTCTTTTGTAGAGGTGTGCTTGAAACTGTAAAAAAACTTGGTTGGCAACCCGACGTTATCCATTGTCATGGTTGGCTAACCGGCATTATGGCTTTGTATATCAAATTCATTTTCAACAAAGACCCACACTTTAAAGAAACCAAGGTTGTTTATAGCCTCTACAATGAATCCTTTGATCAACCCTGGGACCCTCGTTTTGCAGAAAAACTTACATTTGATGGTTTCCCACCAGACTTGGCAGCTGCGCTCAAAGACACCAGCTGCGCAAACCTCACCAAGGTCATTTTAGCACATTGTGATGGTGTCAACATTGCCAGCGAAACACTAGACGCTCCATTGCAAGAGCTTTATGATGAGGCCACTATTCTCAAATTACCTTATTTTGCTGAAGAGCACCAAGGCAAAGAACTTTCTGCTTTCTTTGACAAAGTTATTGACTCTGCTGTTCTTGCCTAGAAAATGAAAATTTTTAGCATACTTCTGCTCGTATTGTTTTTTGCTGCTGCATGCACTAAAAATGAAAACAACTTAGGTAAAGAGATCATCGATCCAAATGCCCTCTTGAATGGCATCACGACCGACACTTTTGAGCTCTATACTTATTCCATTATTGAAGATTCTACCGAAACCAAAAACGCATCCAATGTATTATTGGGTTCTTACATCGATCCAAAATTTGGAAAGGTAGCCGCATCCATATATACGGAGCTTCGTTTACCTGGCCTAAGCCCTAATTTTGGAGACCCCACCTTAATTGTTATCGATTCTTTTGTATTGGCGCTTGAATATGTAGGTTATTACGGAGATTTAACGCCACAAACATTTGAGGTTTTTGAACTCTCAGACTCCATAGAAAACGCGTCGGATGTCAAATATTATCAGTTTTCTACGCTAGCAACCCATAATACCAATTGGGTGGCCAATGGCCAAGGGACAATTACTCCTGACCCTATTAATGATGCTGTGGTAGCCGGTGCCGAAGTAGACCCGCAATTGCGCATCCACCTCGATACCAACCGCGCATGGGACTTCATCAATGAAGCCACCGCCAATTCGGCTACTTTTGCGTCCAATGCAGCATTCCAAGATTTTTTCAAAGGCCTTAAAATCACGACCAACACCCCAAGTCAGACCTCCGGCAAAGGCGCCATTCTTTATATGGATCTCAATAATAATCCGGCGTCTAAGATGACCATCTATTTCAAGCTAGATGGCGTTTCAAAAACCTATGACTTCACGATTAATTCGAATTGCGCAGACTTCACACATGTTGAGCACGATCAGCAAAATACGCCCGTTGCAGCCCTATTGGCCGATACCACGCTCGGTCAAAAATCATTTGTTGCTCAAGCCAATAAACTTCGTGCTATGGTCAAAATTCCTGGTCTCGATCAATTGCCTAGTAATATAATCATTCATCGTGCAGATCTCAGTTTGCCTGTGCAGTTTCAGACAGGATATCGCTACAAGCCAGGTTCTCGCGTCACTGCGGCGAGTAAATTAGCATCCACTGATGTTTACTATACTTCCTTAGGTATAGCGGGGCTCTATTCAGATGTCACTAAACAATACGACCTCGACCTCAGGGCCTACCTCCAGTCTCTCGTGAACGGAAAGCTAGAAAATACAGGAATAGTGATTTCACCATTATTTTTCAGAAATTCAGCAGAGCGCATTGTTTTCAACGGAGTAGAAACCACCAATAAAAAGAAACCCAAACTCGTCGTTACCTATACAACCTATTAATTATGTGTGGAATCGTTGCCTATATTGGTAAAAACGAGGCTTATCCGGTCGTGATCAAAGGCCTCAAAAGATTAGAATACCGCGGCTATGACAGCGCCGGCGTTGCTTTCTTAGACAACGGAGACTTAAACGTATACAAGCGCATGGGCAAGGTGCAAAATCTCGAAGATTTTGCTGCAACTCAAAACCGAAACGGCCATGCAGGAATCGGCCATACACGTTGGGCCACCCACGGAGAACCTTCCGATGTCAATTCACATCCACATACATCAATGGATGGAAAAATTGCGCTCATCCATAACGGCATCATTGAAAACTACGATGTCCTCAAAAAAGAATTGATCAAGAACGGCTATACCTTCAAGAGTGAAACAGACACTGAAGTTGTAGTTCATTTGGTAGACTACATTCAAAAGAAGGAGAACGTATGGTTTGGAGAAGCGCTTCGTTTGGCACTCAACCACGTTGTTGGTGCTTATGCCATCGTTGCTATTTCTTCTGACTATCCGAACCGTCTGGTAGCTGCCCGTAAGAGTAGCCCATTGGTAGTCGGAATTGGTTCAGACGGCGCTTATTACTGTGCTTCTGATGCTACGCCAATTGTGGAGTATACCAAAAAAGTTGTTTACCTCAACGATGAAGAAGTTGCAGTGATTGACCTCGAAGAAGGTCTTAAACTTTACGATATCGCCGATCAGCAAAAAACGCCATTTTTTCAGGAGCTAGAGCTAGAACTTGAAGCCTTAGAAAAAGGAGGATACGAGCACTTCATGCTCAAAGAAATTCACGAACAACCTCGTTCTATTTTAGATTGTTTTAGAGGGCGCTTGAATTCTGAAGAAGCATGGGTTGCACTTGGAGGCATCCGTGAATACGAGCAAAAAATGATTTCTGCTAACCGCCTCATTATTGTGGCTTGCGGCACCTCTTGGCACGCTGGTTTGGTGGGCGAATACCTCATCGAAGACCTAGCCCGTATTAACGTAGAAGTTGAATACGCTAGTGAGTTTCGTTACCGCAACCCCATTCTCAGCGAGAACGACGTCGTAATCGCCATTTCGCAATCTGGCGAAACCGCAGACACCCTTGCTGCCCTAGAATTAGCCAAATCAAAAGGCGCTACTATCCTAGGCATCTGCAATGTAGTGGGTTCTTCAATTGCACGTATCACCGACGCAGGTTCTTACACGCACGCAGGCCCAGAGATCGGGGTGGCTTCTACCAAAGCATTTACTGCCCAAGTTACAGTCCTCACACTCATGGCCTTTTCGTTGGCCCAAAAGAAAGGCACCATTTCAGAATCCAAATTCCGTCAGTTATTGGCAGAACTCGAG
>JALRJE010000093.1 GCA_023268965.1 Crocinitomicaceae bacterium | reverse complement strand
TTTCAGAAGCAATTGCGCTATTTTTCAAGACGCACTATGAAAATAAAGCATCGTAAGTTACTCAATGCGTTTCATATTCAATACGGCGCATTTTCAGCTCAAACCTTGCGCGTTGATTTAAAACAACTAGCAACTATTTTCACGCCAACAGAACTTATCAATCACTTTCAACCCGACGGTGTGATATTGAAAGAACCATTTGATCATTTTTTAGCTATACATTATCAAAAACAATTGGTGGGTTATTACAAAATATCTATTTTGGATTTTTCGAATGAAATTGAATTACATGCTGGAATAATAGAAGTTAGTCCTTTTTTGAAACGCTCCTACTTCGAACTCACGAAGTTATTTGTTTTGGAATTGGGTGCTTTATTTTCGATGTATCAAATTACATTATGGGTAGACCGCCATAACAAAAAAATTCATGGTCTACTCGATTTTGTAGGTTTTAAAAAGACGGATAGTCCATTGATCAATAACAAATATGAACAATACACCATCAATGAAAGCAATTCTTCTTCTAGGTCTTCTATTATTTGAAAACCTAAGTTTTGGACAAATCTTAAATATTGACCGCGAACACGGTTCAGATACAACACAAAAATCCTTTTACGGACTCATTGACCTTTATTTCTCTGCTGATAAACAACGTCGGGATATCCTGGAACTTACACAGCAAACAGAATTAGATTTTTTGATGAAAGCATCACACATGCTCATCATTCTTGCGCATACCGATATGGTCTTTAATGGCCCTTTGGTTCTCGAAAACAATGGCTATTTTCAACTGCGTTACCGTGATAACGACACAAAAAAAGTAGCACCCGATTACTTTTTACAATACCAATGGAATGGCATTTTAGGACTACAAAACAGAGCCCTTGCTGGTTGCAATGCCCGTTTCAAATTTTGGGATGATCGAACAGACGATCTCTACGCTAGCGCAGGTTTATTTTATGAGTTTGAGCGATGGAACCCTTTGTTAGAAAACTATGCCTTCGGAGGAACCGATCTTCAAGAAATTCAACGCAATTTGCTTCGCTTCAATTTTTCCTTCAAGACGGCTTTCAAGGTTGCAAAGGGAATTGATTTTTCTGCTATTTCCTATCTTCAGGCACCGCTCAATGCAGGATTAGATCATATTTTCAATGCGAGGTGGTTCTTAGATTCACAGTTAAATTTCAACATCAATAGGCATCTAGATTTTAATATCAAATACAACCAAAACCTAGATTATTTTAGGCCACTTCCAATAGACCCGTTTTTTTACAGCTTGACGCTAGGTTGCAGAATCCACGCCTAACGCCCGCTCAAATGCCTCCACTTCTCTAGCGCCGTGGATAGCGACTTTGCGATCAAAGATGAAATACGGAACGCCGCGCAGGCCGAGTTCTTGGGCTTCTTGTAAATCTTGGGTAAAGGCGCGGCTGTGCTTGCCACCTAAAATGGCGAGGTCGATGTGCTCGGTCTTCATTCCAATTTCTTGGGCCAGTGCCTGCAAGACGTGTATGTCGTCGATGTTTTTCCCTTCGGTGAAATACGCTTTCAAGAGGCGCATTTTGCAAGCCCACTGCAGGCCTTGTTCGTGGGCTTCATGCAGTAAAAGATGAGCTTTTATTGTGTTGGCTACTTTGATTTGGTCCATTTGAAAATCGAGACCAAATTCAGCACCTTGCTGCACAATTCTTTGATTCATGGTTTCAATCTGATCCACTGGAATTTGTTTGTGCTCGTGTAAGTACTGACTAATGGACTTGCTGAGGTCAGTTTTTTGACTTGGGTTCAATAAAAAAGTGCGCAACTCCATTCGAACCTCTTCATGTAAGTTCAAATTTTCTATGGCCTTATGAAGTTTAGTAAGTCCGAGGTAACAAAAAGGACAAGCGATATCCGACCAAATTTCAATTAACATCTTGATTTTTTTCAACGCACCTCCACACCGTAATCTCGGAAGCGAGAAAGTAACATAGCGAGTTCGTAGGTTCGATAAATATATAATTCTACTACAATATAGTTTGGTTGGTCAATAACAATGCGTTGCGACGAATGCAGTTTTCTGGACTTCACGTAGGAGATGGCCCAATCGGTAAATTTCAAACGAATAATTTCTGGAGTGCTTTCCTTGAAGCGCGCTATGCCCAAACAATGCTTGAAATAGGTTTTAAGACCTACCTCTTCAGAGAGCTCCTGCCAAGAAAAGTACTGTAATTCACCTTCTGCGCCGTCTTCTCGTTCAACCAAAGCGGGTACGACTACAAAGTCTTCGATTAAGTCAAAGGCAAAAACTTTAATCGCTGGCCTAGGTGCCTTCAGAAGCTCAGACCACACGCTTGCTACGAGATAATAGCGACCTTCGTAAAAACGCACCTGAAGCGGCGCCACAACCTGAAGTTTAGTCTTGTAGGTTCCGAATGCCGACTGATATAAAAATTGAAGCAAGTACTGCTGAGTAATTGCTTGTGTGCAAACTGCCGCCAACTCAAATGACTTTCCGTCGTCATTGAGTGCAGAGAATTGAAAGACCAGCTTGTCTTGAAGGCTTTTTTCTAAGCTCTTGGTGCTTGCGCCCAGTTGTGACGCAATTTGTTCGAGCATAGACGCTTTGAGCGTGTTTGAAATTGCTTCGTGCGGTGCCGAAAGCAACTGGTAATAATGTTTTTTTGAAACGCGAACATGCAACAGGCGCTCACTCCCCTCCTCTCTTAATATTTGTAGATCCGACTCCAGCGAACGTCGAGAAATCGGTTTTAAGCCTAGTGAGGGCAATACAGTGCGCAAATAATCATGGATTTGAGCAAAAGAAGCACGCATAAAGGCCTGTTCCTTTAAAAAATCAAGGATCAATTGCAAGCGCTGACTTTGAGCTTTGAGTTGAAGCATGATCAAAGATAATCATTCCGCAATAATTTTGCGTAGTTAATTTTTGATGGCAGAAAAACGCAATAATCGGATGAGCCATTTAGGCAGGTTTTTACCTGCTTTTTTGCCGTGCACATTTAAAAATACGCCCCATTTTTCAATGAGTGGAATTTTGTATACCTCGATGAGCTCAATTAATACGCCATCGGGGTCCGTAATATAAGCGCAGTGCACACTCGTTTTTCCCATATCGAGCGCAGCTAGACTATCGCATTTAAATTCAATATTTTGGTGCACTAACTGTTGCTGAAGACTGCTCATGTCATGGACATCAAGACCGAGGTGTACAAAACCGGTGTCGCCCCAAATACGGCCTCTGAAAATTTTCTGCGCTTTGCGATTGGTAACAGCAATGAGTTCAATTTTAGAAAAGCCAATGACAGCGCCAAAAGGACCCTCGGCCATCTCTTTAGTGCCGAGTATCATGCGTTGCACCGGTTGGTCGCCTCCTGGAAAGCCCTGAAAATCTGAAAATTCACCACTCCCCTCATAAAGAACTTGATCAAAACCAAGACCCACATAAAATGCTTTAGAAGCGCCGATATCAGCAACTCCTATGGATATCCCACCCACGCCACCAATCGTCTGCTTTGTGTCAAGATAAATTTGCTCGTCTTCAATCGCAACAAAATAATTACCATCTGGGTCTTGAATTAAAAAGCGCTTGTTGCCTACAGGATCTGTTTGCAAATCAGATCTCAAGCCCGAGGGATCAAATGTTTGAAAGGTTTGCGCCGGCTCGGACATCCGCATGTGGATGGCAAAAATACCAATGTCTCCTAATAGAAAATCTGAGGGTAGGTCGGTGGGCTTAAATGAAGTAGGTTCTATCACTTCCATGGCGCTACCTCCTCTTAAATTCATCACCATACTTGCCCTTTTGGTGATGACCTCATTGCGGGTAAAGACCCGCATTAAAGGAGCTGCCTGAACGCTATCAAAGAAGGGAATATTCATCCCAAACCACTTTCTATAAAGCGGCAGGGTCCGATTCATATTAGAAACCGCAACGCCAATATGCTGAATACCATGAATTTTTGCCATAACCTAAGTTATCGTTTTTTTCAAATTAATTTTATAGTTTTACTAAGATAAATTAGGATCAATGAAAGCTACATTATATCCCCTTGCCTTACTCGCACTACTCGGAGCATGTTCCAAATGGCAAAGCAACCAAAAGCAAATCACTAAAATTTCTACAGACGGAACTTGGATTGTCAGTAGTTACATCGACGACGGCGACGACGAAACCTCAGATTACAGCACTTTTAGATTTGACTTTTTAGAGGATGGTGTACTTAACGCTACAGATCTTTTGAGCAGTAATTCGAACCCGTATGTGGGCACTTGGTCCATTACAGACTCAAATAGCAATGACGACGACAGTCTTGACGACCTCGATTTTAATATCAATTTCACGGTAAGCAATCAACTAGACGACCTCTCTGACGATTGGGATATCATTTCTTTCACAGACACAGAAATCAAACTCATCGATGTCTCTGGAGGCAACGGTGGTACGGACTACCTTACCCTCTCCAAACAATAGCAAACTGATTTTAACAGAATTGATGCACAGCCCTGAGGAAACTCAGGGTTTTTTGTTCTTCAGAACCCTCAGAAGGTTCTTGATTATATACCCAATTAGCCATCGGCGGCATGCTCATCAAGATAGATTCTGTTCGGCCACCTGAATAGATGCCGAATTTGGTTCCGCGGTCGTGTAATAGATTGAACTCGACATAGCGGCCGCGTCTGAGTGCTTGCCATGCTAATTCTTCAGCTGTTGGCTCTTTTAAAACAATATCTTTTAATTGGTTTGAATACACAATGGGAAATAAACGCCCAAGATCTTGACAATAAGAAAATAGTTGTGCTTTGGTAAGACCAGAACTTTCATCGAGCTGATCAAAGAATATACCACCAACTCCCCTAGACTCAGCCCTATGGGGTAAAAAGAAATAACGATCTGCCCATTCTTTGAACTTGGGATAAAAACTGGTGTCGTAGCGATCAGAAAGTTCTTTTAATGAGGTGTGAAAGGAGGTTGCTTTATCGAGGTCTACGTAATGTGGTGTAAGATCAATGCCGCCGCCAAACCAATATTTGCTGTCCTCGAGTTCAAAATAGCGCACATTCATGTGCATGATCGGATGGCGTGGATGTTTGGGGTGCAGTACAATAGAGACCCCTGTTGCGAAGAAGCGCTCTCCTTCATGACCTAATTGCTGTTTCATGGCGGCAGTAACAGGCCCATGAACTGCACTAAAAGCAACACCCGCTTTTTCTAAAATTTGACCCCCTTGAAGCGTACGTGTATGACCTCCACCGCCTTCAGGACGATCCCAAGCGTCTTCATTGAATGTGGCCAAGCCATCGAGTTGTTCGAGGGCTTTACAAATGTGCAGTTGGAGCTCGCGAAAATGTGCTGAGATATCCGTTTTATTCATGATTGGGCGCTATCAATTGGGCGTTTTTGTACGGAACCACAACTGCGGCCGCGTTTTCGATATATGATTGATTGGGAGCAAATCTCAAGGACATATTGCTGATCAGACCATTTTGAATAGGATAGTTTCCTACCAATTGCTTTCCAATGTGTAAAGTTACATCAAAGCCCAAACAAGCCATTTTGGTAAGGTCAGTGTTGTAACTTCTTCTGAAATTTTTATGAAATCTAATCACTTGCGGAGTATGGTAATTGAAGTAACTCGGTAAGGCTACTAAAAATGTTTGATCTCTGACTTCCGGGTCATCGAGCTCCTTGAAGTCGAGCCAATCTTTTTGTCCAACAATAATAAGGTTGCTATCCAAAGCTGCTGCTTTGAGCAATCCCACTACTTTGGCTCTATCCGAACTGAAACTCACCAAAACTTGAGTACCACCTGCAGATTTGAATCTTTGATAACTAGTCCAAGATACCTCTTGTAATTTTAGCTTAGAAACAGCCGTTGAAACACCCATAAACGCTTTCTTGAATTCTTGCTCCAATTGCTGATCAGCGGCTATTGGACTATTGATGAGAACGATTGTACAACCCTTGTACTGTGCATGAAGGTACCTTGCCAGTGTTTGAACATGGGCCTCAACTGGAGCAGTATAAGCGATGAAGTTAGCTGCCATTTGAACCGTGGCTGTGGGCATTTGAACAGGGAAAACAACCGGAATACCATGCGCTTTTGCAAAAGAAGCCACTTCTTGAGCCGGTTTTTCTTGCAATGGAGAAAAGATGAGGTCCATTTGTTTCATTTCAGGGCCTTCCAAAATTTTTGCCAAACCTGGAGAAACAGCGTTGTCGTCAAAAACGTGAACATTGGCCACTAGACCTATTTTTTTGAGGCTATCTAACGCTAATTTCATACCCATGTAGTAATCTAGGGCAGCTGCCGCAACAAAACGATTGTTGGTAGCACTTGAATCGAGTTGAAAAGGTAAAAATACGGCAATTTCATATTGCTGTTTTTTGGGGACTGGAAAATCAAAAGGAGCAGAAGAACTCCATTTTTGAGCTGCGGGAATAGCTTGAATGGGAACCTCGCTGGACTTCTCTTTTTGAATGGGTACGCGTAATTTCTGACCTGGAGTTACCTTGTAAGAACTCATATTATTGAGCGCTAGCAACGAATCTACAGGGACCATATAGCGCTTAGAAATCGAGTAGAGTGTCTCCTTTTCGAGTACTGTGTGCCTGATGATGGTATCGGTAAGCTTATGTGCAAAATGAGCTGTACCTGTTGAGGAAGAACCTTGAGGTTGAGGATCAGTCAAATCAAAAGGTAAAATGGCATGATGAATGCGTATGGCTTGTCCAATTTTGAGACCATTTGCAGCGCTCGGATTCCAATAGAGCAGGGAATCTATGGCTACCTCGTAAAGGCGGGCAATTGCATAGAGCGTTTGCTGCGGTGCTACTTCATGGGTGATGGTGCCCAGTCGAACAGGAAAGACAATGACTTGCTGCGGATCTATGCCTCTTTCTAATCCGGGATTGAGTGCTAAAAGTTGGTCGATATCCGTGTGTAAAAGTGCCTGTAAATCAGTAATTGATTGGCCTTCAAGGGTGGTATAGGCATAAAATTTCTGACCATTTTTTTCTACAATTGGCAATGCTTGCCCGGTTGCAAACCGACCAAACAAAAATAGACTAAAAAGTAGAAGAGCTGTTTTCATGTTATTCCCATTCAATTGTGGCAGGTGGTTTTGAACTGATGTCGTATGTAACGCGGTTGATTCCGCGGACTTGATTGATGATGCGATTGGAAATTTTAGCCAAAAACTCGTAAGGCAAATGACACCAATCGGCTGTCATGCCGTCTGTGGAGGAAACTGCCCTGAGCGCCACAGCATTCTCATAAGTGCGTTCGTCGCCCATGACGCCAACAGACTGAATCGGCAAGAAAATGGCACCCGCTTGCCAGACGTCATTGTAGAGACCATCTTCTTTGAGGCCATTAATGAAAATGGCATCGACCTCTTGTAAAATACGGACTTTCTCAGCAGTGACATCGCCTAAAATTCGAATACCAAGACCTGGGCCGGGAAACGGATGACGACCTAGGATACGTTCGTCGATTTGAAGCGAACGGCCAATGCGACGCACTTCGTCTTTGAACAATAAACGCAATGGCTCCACAACTTGTAGTTTCATGAAGTCTGGCAAACCGCCTACGTTATGGTGAGATTTGATGGTTTGAGAAGGGCCGCCGGTGGCAGAAACTGATTCGATGACATCTGGATAGATGGTGCCCTGACCTAACCATTTGGCGTTTTCAACCAATTTAGACTCTTCGTCGAAGACATCGACAAAGACTTTACCAATGGCTTTTCTTTTGAGCTCAGGATCGGTGAGACCGGCTAAAGCATCGTAAAAACGAGCAGAGGCATTTACGCCTTTGACGTTGAGACCCATTCCTTGATAGGAGGCCAAAACTTCTTCAAATTCATTTTTGCGAAGTAGCCCGTTGTCCACAAAGATACAATGCAAATTGGGGCCTATGGCTTTGTGCAATAAAACAGCAGCTACTGATGAGTCTACGCCGCCCGAAAGCCCTAAAATAACTTTGTCTTGCCCCAACTGCGCTTGAAGGCGAGCGGTGGTTTCTTCGATAAACGAATCAGGGGTCCAGTCGCAAGCGCAATGGCAAACATCGACAATGAAATTTTGCAAAAGAATTTTGCCTTCTGTGGAATGATAGACCTCTGGATGAAACTGAATACCAAAGGTTGGTTCATCTGCTATTGCATAACCGGCTACCTCAACGTCGTGGGTAGAGCAAATCACCTGATAGTTGGAAGGGATTTTTTTGATGGTGTCGCCATGAGACATCCAGACTTGGGAGCCTTTGGTAAGGCCTTTGGTGAGGACGTTTGCGTCGTCGACAAAATTGAGATAAGCGCGTCCGTATTCACGGGTATTTGAAGGCAATACTTCACCACCAAAGTGGTGCGATAGGTACTGAGCTCCAAAACAAACACCTAAAAGTGGGAATTTTCCTTTGATGGCTGATAAATCAGGACGTGGTGCCTGTGGATCGCGGACAGAAAACGGACTGCCAGATAAAATTACACCTTTGACATGGCTGCCCAATTCGGGGATTTTATTCCATGGGTGGATTTCACAATAAACGTTGAGTTCGCGGATTCTTCTGGCAATCAGTTGGGTGTATTGAGAACCAAAATCTAGGATTACGATTAATTCATGCATGCCACAAAGATAGCTGAAATACGATTTATTTGCGGCGAAAATCCATAGTTTTCATTAATTTTGAGGTTCGCTAAATTGAACACAGACATGATCGGAGATTTACTCAAATCTATTTTCGGAGATAAGACCGCAAAAGACCGCAAAGAATACTGGCCTTTCGTAGAAAAAGCCAAAACCGCTTGGGAAAGCGTACAACACCTTTCCGACGACCAACTCCGCGAAAAAACCCGCGATTTTCAAGAACAAATTCGTCAGAGCATTGCACCATTAGAAGCCACCCTTGAGGCGCTTCATGCCAATGCCGCTGACATCCAAACTTCCTTTGAAGAAAAAGAAAAACGCTACGAAGAAATTGATCAAATGGTCAAAACCATCGATGAGCGCATCGAAGAAGAATTGCTTGTCATTATGCCAGAGGCCTTTGCAGTCGTTAAAGAGACAGCACGGCGTTGGGCCGAAAATGGCCAACTTACTGTCAGTGCCACCGCTTTAGACCGCGAAATTGCAGCCAACCGAGACGGCATTACCATTGACGGCGACCACGCTATTTGGCACAACGAATGGACTGCCGCAGGCAACAAAATCCAGTGGGCCATGGTCCATTACGATGTTCAGCTCATGGGAGGCGCCGTATTACACCGTGGTAATATTGCCGAAATGCAAACTGGAGAAGGAAAAACTTTGGTGGCCACCCTACCCGTCTACCTCAACGCTTTGTCTGGAAAAGGTGTCCATATCGTAACAGTAAACGACTACCTCGCCAAACGAGATGCCGAATGGATGGGCCCGCTATATGAATTCCACGGTTTGCGTGTCGATTGCATCGATAAGCACCAACCCAATTCTCAGCGCCGCCGACAAGCCTACCTTGCCGACATCACTTTCGGAACCAACAACGAATTTGGCTTTGACTACCTCCGAGACAACATGGCCGGAAGCGTCGACGATATCGTACAGCGCAAGCACCACTTTGCCATTGTCGATGAGGTCGATTCCGTCCTAATAGACGACGCCCGTACGCCGCTCATTATTGCCGGCCCAACGCCAAAAGGCGATGAGCATGAATTCCACGAACTCAAGCCCCGCATTGAACGCGTGGTCGAAGCGCAAAAAGCATTTGTTCAACAATGCCTCAACGATGCCAAAAAAATGTTGTCGGTCATCAATGAACCCAACCCCGACAAAAACGAACAAAAACGCTTGCTCGAAGAGGGTGGCATTGCGCTATTGCGCGCGCACCGTGGTTTGCCTAAAAACCGTTCGCTCATCAAGTTCTTATCTGAACCTGGTATCAAAGTACATTTACAAAAGACTGAGAATTTCTACATGGCCGAGCAAGGCAAGCACATGAAAAAAATTGACGTCGACCTGTTCTTTGTAATCGACGAAAAAAACAATTCCATAGAGCTTACAGATAAAGGAATCGACCTCGTATCCGGCAAAGACGACCGCGATTTCTTCATCATGCCAGACATCGGTGCCGAAATTGCCAAATTACAAAAAGAAAAACTCGAAAAAGACGCCTACCTAGAGCGTAAAGATGCCCTAGTACGCGAGTATTCTATTAAATCAGAACGCATCCACTCTGTAAGTCAGCTCTTGCGCGCCTACACCCTATTCGAAAAAGAAGTAGAATATGTCATTATGGATGGCAAAGTAAAAATTGTCGACGAGTCTACGGGTCGTATCATGGAAGGGCGCCGTTATTCAGACGGACTGCACCAGGCCATAGAAGCCAAAGAAAATGTCACCGTAGAAGCCGCTACCCAAACATATGCTTCTATTACCCTGCAAAATTATTTCCGTATGTACCACAAACTTGCGGGTATGACCGGAACTGCAGAAACAGAAGCACGCGAATTCTGGGATATCTACAAACTAGATGTTGTTGTTGTACCTACGAACCGTCCCATCTCGCGTAAAGACCAAGACGACTTCGTCTACAAAACAGCCCGAGAAAAATACAACGCCATTATTTTGGAAATCGAAGACCTCGTGTCCAAGGGCAGACCTGTTCTCGTTGGTACCACTACCGTCGAGATCTCTGAATTGCTCTCACGCATGCTGCAAATGAAAAAAATACAGCATCAAGTACTCAATGCCAAATACCATCAAAAAGAAGCCGAAATTGTTGCCAATGCAGGTAAAGCCGGCACCGTAACCATTGCCACCAACATGGCCGGCCGAGGTACCGACATCAAACTTGGCGAAGGCGTCATTGAAGCCGGTGGTTTGGCCATTATCGGTACGGAACGTCATGACTCCCGCCGTGTTGACCGCCAGTTGCGCGGGCGCGCAGGTCGCCAGGGCGATCCGGGCTCGTCTCGCTTCTTTGTCTCGTTAGAAGATGACCTCATGCGCAAATTTGGCTCTGAACGCATTGCCTCCATAATGGACCGCATGGGGCTCAAAGAAGGCGAAGTCATTACTGCTGGCATGGTTTCCAAATCTATTGAACGCGCCCAGAAAAAAGTTGAAGAGAACAACTTTGGGATGCGAAAAAACCTCCTCGAGTACGACGACGTCATGAATGCGCAGCGCAAAGCCATTTATCGAAAGCGCAGAAATGCATTGTACGGGGATCGTCTCGATATCGATATCGACAACATGTTCTTCGACCTTTGCGAGAATACCGTTGCCGCTTATTCCAAGCTACCGTTCCACGAATTTGAATTGGAACTTTTGCGCCTGATTGGCATCGAAACGCCAGTAGACGAAGCTACATTTAACCAAATTAGCAATGCAGAACTCACGGAAAAAGTATACGCTACATTAAGAGAGACCTACGACCGCAAATGCGAGAAAATTGCACGTATGGCCTTTCCTCAGGTCAAACATGTTTTTGAAACCATGTCTCAGCAATACAAAAACATTGTATTCCCACTCACTGACGGTCGCCGTCAAATGCAACTAATTGTCAATTTAGAAGAAGCCTACCAATCTGAAGGTCGTGTAATTAGTAAATACTTCGAGCGCAATGTGCTATTGAGCAAAATTGACGACGAATGGAAAGAACACCTCCGCGAAATGGACGACCTCCGCTCTGCTGTTCGCAATGCACAATACGAACAAAAAGATCCATTGGTCATTTATAAACTCGAATCCTATGAGCTCTTCAGAAGCATGCTCATGCGCCTCAATGAAGAAACGCTTGACCTACTCATGCGCATGGACGTCCCTTTAGAACAACAAATCCAAAGCACCAACCAAGAAGACCACCAAAATAACTACGACAAAGCGCAAACAAGCAACCAAGAAGCCATCGCTAATTCTGCGCCTGCTGCGCCACCCATCGAAAAGAAACAACCGGTTGTTGCCGAACTCAAAATCAACCGCAATGATCCTTGCCCTTGTGGAAGCGGCAAGAAATTTAAACAGTGTCACGGTCAGTAAATGCACGTACCTCAAATCGGCATCGTTGGATCAGGAAAAGTAGCACAAACAATGTTGCGCTTGGCGAGCAACGCGCAAATTCCTATTGCCGGAATTTATGCCCGTTCCTATGATAAGGCACAAGCATTAGCAACCAAATATAAGTGTGCTGCCTTCGAGCAGTTAATTGACCTCAAGCCAGAATTGTTGCTCATTTGTATTTCCGATGATGCCCTCCCCGAAATCATCGGGCAGCTCGACCCCCAACAAATAGCGGCCTACACTGCAGGTAGCCCAAGTATCAAACTTTTTGCACATCCGCAACTAGGTGTTTGTTATCCCTACCAATCGATTTCAAAAGGTCGAGACCTCCTTGCTTCCGACATTCCTTTTATGATAGAAGGTAAAAATGACCTCGTGTTGCAACGCATCAAAGGTTTTTTGCATCAATTGGGCGCACAATTTCAACAATGCGGATCCACACAACGTGCACAGTACCATTTAGCAGGTGTTTTTGTCAATAACTTCGGAAATCTGATGCTACTCGAAGCGAGTAAAATACTCCATCAAGCACAGCTCGACCTAACACCATTGTATCCGCTACTCAATGAAACCATCGCCAAAGCCATTCTCTTAGGGCCGGAAAACGCCCAGACAGGCCCAGCTTTGCGCCACGATCAAAATACGTTAGATAGGCATCGTGCACAACTAGACCCTGAACAATTGGTGGTCTACGACTGTCTGACTAACAGAATTCAAGACCTGTTTAAAAATGCTTAGTTACAAAGAAAGACTCAATCCGATCAGCACCTTCATTTTTGACGTAGATGGCGTATTTACCGACGGAAAAGTCTACCTCATCAATGATGAAATTGTCCGCGCATTAAATGCAAAAGACGGTTATGCAGTCCAGTATGCGGTTAAAATGGGTTTTAAAATATTCTGCATAACAGGAGGGTCTTCGCCCGAAGTAAAAAGAAGGCTCATTGGTTTGGGTGTCCACGACGTTTATTTAGCTTCTCACAACAAACTCGAACGCTACGAGCAAATCAAAAAAGAATACAACTTAACGGACACCGAAATTGCCTACATGGGTGATGACATCCCGGATATCCCTGTTCTACGTGTAGCAGGGCTTTCTGCTTGTCCGCAAGATGCTGTTAGCGATGTCAAGGCCAGTGTCCATTACCAAAGTCCCTTTCTGGGTGGTAAAACTTGCGTCCGCGACCTCATCGAACAAACTTTACGCTGTCAAAACAAGTGGCTCACCGACCTCGCTTTCGAGTGGTAAACCAATATTTCTTTAATTCAGTAGCCAAGCGCAGTTGGTTTTCAGCTCTTCTTAAATTATGATGCTCGTATTGTACTTTATAATAGACATCGTTTTGTAAATAATCTGATAAAAAGCGGAGTGCCTGGACGATAATGACACCGCAAGCGGCAGTAAAAAGTTTGGCCTCATCTACTTGAAAGGTAGCAACTAAAGCCTCAAAGATATCTGCCCTAAATAAAGCTTCTTCTTCAGGAACTTCTTCTCCAAAAGAGCAGTAAGAACGAATCATATCCGCATAATCATAAAAAGGACTTCCGAGCTGAATGGTATCCCAATCAATGAGTGCGCGCACTTGTTTACCATTCGGATGAAACAAAAAATTGCTGAGTTTTGGATCTGCGTGAATGAGTACTTTGGGCGCTCTTGCTAAAAATGCTTGCCAATCGAGCAAGTAATGCCAATTGGACTCGAGCAAATTCACAGCAGCTTTTGCGCTTTGTATCCTGGGTAAAGATGCCTTTTCTTTGGCATGTAAAAAATGCTCTATACGGATACCCACATCTAAAAAATGAGTGATAGGTTCTTTCCAATCATGCGCATTCAATTGAGCAAGTGAATGATGAAAAGATTTTAGAGCTTGAGCAGCCAAAATGGTGTGTTCGACGGTCACCTTTGTTAACGTTCTGCTCGGTGTAATGGCGGCAATTAACCTGTAAAATTGATTATCCAACCCAATACAAGTAAGCCCGGATTTGGAGGGTATATAATGAAGGGGTACCAAAGAAATTGAATCGATCTTTTTGGAGAGTGTTACCAGCTGTTGTTGGAGTTGCTGCGGATCCTTAAAAACATGGGTATTGATTCGTTGAAGGATATAATCAGCGGTAGAAGTATGCACCAACCATGTATGATTGATTAGCCCTTGTTCAACGGGTACTATTTTGGTGGGTTGTAAACCCCATGCAGCAGAGAGTAATCCTTTTAAATCCATGTAGGAAAAGCAAGTGAATACTCCTTGCCTTCAAGAGCAAGTATCTGCGATTTTGCCGCTGCTAAATCATCGGCATAGGTTAGTCCGAACCACTTTGGAGGCATCTCTCGGACTTGAACCGCTAGTTTTCCGGCTGCTATCATTTCATTGATGACCTTCGGGAGGTAAATTTCAGCGGTTTCGTTGTCGGCATTGGCACTTAAAAACTGCTCCACAAGTACCTTTAAATATGTTAAAAATGGTGGTGGCAATAACCAAGCATTCATAGAAATCAGTGCAGTAGGAGACAAAGTGCGTTGTAATTCATCCTTAATTTCAGTGCCCTTGTATTCAATTTGGAGTAGCTCTTCTATGGCTAATAAAGAATGGTTCTCTACATGGCATAAGCCTCTCGCTACTGGTCCGTTCGGACTCAGTGTTGGAGCCAATTCGTACAGGAGTGCGGCAGCTTGAACACCATTTTGAGCAAGATCAGCTGCGCTTTGGCAAATACTCGATCCGTAATAGTCGTCTGCATTCAGCACCAAAAAAGAACCCTCCCACTTGCCGTAAAGAAAATGTAGCGCATGCGCGGTTCCCCATGGTTTTGAGCGGTTTTGCTCTTGAACGAGTATATCAAACCTTTTTGGATGCATCCAACGCGTCAATTGCTGGCTAACTACCTCTTGCATTCCTGGACGCACAATAATAAAAACCTTAGCAAAACCAGCTCTCATGGCATCGTAACAGGCATATTCAAACAAAAAATGACGCTCGTGACCAAAGGGTTCTATTTGTTTGGCCCCACCAAAACGAGAACCCAAACCACCTGCTAAAATGACTAAAGCTAAATCAGTAGTTGGCATCTATTGCAAAAATAGGTTGGCGGGTTTTCCAGGATCCCTGCGTAAAATCTGGAATTTCTTGAGGGGCACCATTTTGCGCTATTGAGCTTTCACTGAGTGGCGTAACGGCATACCATGTAGCTAAATCATATACATCTAAAGGAAAAGGTTTGTTCTGCTTGATGCACTCAATAAATGCATTGTCTACAAAGTAATCCATGCCGCCATGTCCAGAGCTTTCAGCCGCCGCAGCATTGGTCTTCCATAGCGGATGATCGAAGCGCTCGAGCCAATTTTTGGTGTTGTCCCAACGGTGTGAGTGTTTCATGGCCTCTTCAAAATAGATATGGCCTTGTTCGGGGTCGCCCCAACCGAAGTCTTGCCAAATTCCTTGAGTGCCTTGAACCCTAAAACCTAAATTATATGGGCGCTGCAAGCTCGTGTCGTGCGTTAAGATAATGGTTTCACCGTTGGCGCATTGCAAATGAGTGGTGACGACATCTCCTAGTTTAAACTCAATTTTGGCGTTTGGGTGCGCTGCTCCTCCTTTAGGATGCTTGACGATATACTCATGAAGACCCCTTGATTTACTCGCAAAAGAACTAAGCCGCACCAAACGATTGCCACGATTTAAATCGAGCATGGTAGCCACTGGGCCCAAACCGTGTGTTGGGTACAACTCACCATTTCTATTGAGGTAATGATTGGTGCGCCACGCGGCCTCACTGTAACCTTTTTCTCCAAATTCAACGCCTGAATTAT
>JALRJE010000058.1 GCA_023268965.1 Crocinitomicaceae bacterium | reverse complement strand
CTGGATACGCAAACAAAAGCTTTTTCGCTTTTTGGCATCCAGGGGTTTTAATTACGACGAATTTTCAGAATTGAAATTCGATTAAAGGCGCTGATTAATTAGACTTGATAAGCTCACCTGCTGTTTTGGTCCAGTTGGCAGGGCCACCAGCTTCGTATCCTTTAGAACCAATTTGTACTAAATTAGTCTTGCCATCGTTCATTTTTTCTGGACGAACAAACCAACATGTAGGGTAGCCACGCACTGCAAATTGTTGTTGCAAGTTTCTGTTTTGGGTTTTGAGGGCTTCAGATTGAGGAGTAGAACGCGGAAAGTCAAGTTCGACGAGTACAACATTTGCTTTGGCCCAAGCTTCAAATTCAGAGGTTTTGAAAACTTCTTTTTGAAGTCGCACACACCACCCACACCAGTCTGAACCGGTAAAAAACAACATCATTGGTTTGTTTTCCTTTTTAGCAATGGCCGTAGCCTCGTTAATATCCGTATACCATGTTAGTGCGGCTTTTTGGGCAAAACCTAATTGTGCTGTCAGGAGCAAAGCAAATAAAGCGATTGTTTTCATATTTTTTTTTTAAAGTTAGTGATAAAGCATGAATAGGCAAAAACCATGCAAAAGTACTTCAAACGTACATTAAACAAATTTATTTATATTCGTTTCAAATTGCTAACCATGAAACTACAACTACTAGCCTTTTTTTTCTTTGTAAATCTTTTGATTTTCGCGCAGCTACCTACCCAAACTGTTCGCGGAACTGTTTTTGATAGCGAGTCTAATTATCCGCTTTCTGGGGCAAAAATTGTAATCGAAGTCAATGGTCAAAAATTCATGTCTGCAGCAGCTTCAGACGGAAACTTTACCATTTTAAAAGTGCCTGTTGGCAAATATCAATTGGATGCATCAGCACCATTTTATGACGCTAGAACGCTAACAGTCGAGGTCACCTCAGGTAGAGAGCTCATCGTTCAAATTCCACTCCAAGAAAAAGTATCTGAGCAACAAGATGTTCGAGTTGTGGGCCGCAAGCGCGGGGAGGTACTCAACGAAATGGCGGTACTTTCTGCTCAACAATTTAGTGTAGAAGAAACCAATCGCTATCCTGGTTCTCGTATGGACCCCGCGCGCATGGCCTCCAACTTTGCAGGTGTGAACGGTGCCGATGACTCAAGAAATGATATTGTAGTCAGAGGAAATTCGCCTCTGGGCGTTATTTATCGGGTAGAAGGTATCGATATTCCTAATCCCAATCACTTTGCTATCTCTGGAACCTCTGGCGGGCCAGTTTCACTTTTGAATAACAAAATTTTGGGTAATTCTGACTTCTTCATGAGTGCTTTCCCTGCGGAATACGGCAATAGTTTGTCGGGGGTTTTTGATTTAAAATTGCGCAACGGGAACAACAACCAGCATGAGTTTACGGGTCAGTTTGGTTTGCTCGGTACAGAATTCCTTGCTGAAGGCCCGTTGGGTAAGAACAGCAAATCAAGTTATTTAGTAATGGGTCGATATTCTACCCTTACTATTTTTCAAAAATTAAATATCAATCTTGGTACAGATGCGATTCCGAAATATTTTGATGGCGCCTTTAAATTCAATTGGGTACTCAAAAATGGAGGTCAGCTCTCGTTTTTTGGAATGGGCGGAAATTCCGACATCGCTATTGAAATCTCAGGGTTCAAAGAATACACCGAAGACTTGTACGGTGAGGGTGACCGCGACCAGTATTTCGGCACGAGCATGATTACCTCTGGTCTGAACTACAAAAAGAGCATCAATGAGAAAACATTCATATCTTCCACTTTGGCATATAGTCAGGAAAATCAGAATACGCGACATGAATATTTAAAGGGCAGGAAAATGAATCCCGCTGATTCCACCATTTCTTATGACGAAAAGTATTACATGATGGGTTATGGTTTTCAAGTTCAAAAAATCAGTGGTTATACAGCAATTAATCACAAAATCAATAAGCAACACTTGATCAAAGCCGGTATAAGTTTTGATTTGATCGCCATGGATTTCAGAGATTCATGCCTTTATGATTTAGATAGTGCTGCGCTTGGTTTTGAAACACGTTGGGATTATCAAGGCACAGCTGCAATTGTTCAACCTTTTGTGCAGTGGAAGTGGCGTATCTCTGACCATATGGATTTCACGGCGGGTGTGCACGCTCAATATTTTACGCTCACCAATAGCATTAGCCCGTTTGAGCCTCGTTTGGGTTGGAAATACCGAATGGACAACGGCCAAGCTATTTTTGCTGGTGGAGGTCTACACAGCATGATACAACCCTATTACACTTATGCATACAAGGTATTGCCGGGAAATAACAATCCGAACAGTAACATCAACATGGATTTCTCGCGCAGTGCGCATTCAGGTATTGGCTACGAAAAATCATTCAATAAAGGCTTCAATATCAAAACAGAAGCTTATTACCAATACCTCTACAACATTCCAGTTACAGTTGCTCCGTCCTCTTTTTCGATGATCAATGTGGGTAGTGGCTTCTCGCGTTTGTTTGTAGATCAACTTCAGAATACAGGCGATGGCTATAACTACGGTTTGGAACTCACGGTTCAGAAGTATTTCGATAAATCTTTCTTCTTCTTATTCTCAGGAACGGTCTATGACTCTCGTTACCGTGGTTCAGATCTCGTATGGCGCAATACTTCCTACAATGGCAACTATATTGTCAATTTGCTCGGCGGCAAGGAATTCAAAGTAGGAGAGCGCAGTATCATCGGAATCGGCGGCAAGGTTACGGCAGCCGGCGGCAAGCGTTATGGTTTGGTAGATATTGCTACCACCAATAGCATGAAAGAAATCATCTTCCAAGATTCTATGTTCAACGAATTGCAGTTCCGCGATTACTTCCGTGCCGATCTCAAGATCTCTTGGCGCAAGAATGCAGATCGTGTTACGCACGAGTTTGGTCTTGATTTGGTGAACATCTTAGGAACTAGAAACCTTTTGACATTAGCTTATCGACCACCTCTTACCGCTCAAGATTTTACAGACCTACAAAATGATACTTTTTTACCATACTCAGAAAAAAACCAACTCGGCTTTTTCCCCATATTTTACTATAAAATCGATTTTCGGGCCAATGCTAAATAACAGCTTCTAAATTCCTATTAACTTTGTAGAATTATATAAGTTATGAAAGGAATTTTGAGTTATCAGCTCGTAGACCCGCAGTTACCGAACAGCGAGGAAGGATGGTTTATTGAAAGTGAAAATGGCGCCTACAAAGTTGCCGATTTATCGATTAAGAAAATTGTCAGTGGCCGCTATGCAGTCAGTGAAGGATCTGAAGTTGTTTTTGAACTCGAGCCTAATTGCAAGGTCAGTGACCAAACCAAAATTCAACACGCCGTGGTGGCCAAACTCCATTTAGAGGAAGAAAACCCCACCAAAATTTTCCTCATTGACATCGACGGCACCATTTGCGACGACATCAAAAATGAAGAAAGTCATTTGTATTCTACAGCTAAGCTTTTTTCAAATGCATTGGAGGTAATCAATAAATGGTACGACGAAGGACATATCATTACCTTCTTTACCGCCAGAGAGGCCAAAGACCGTGAAGTCACTGAAATTTGGCTCAAAGAAAATGGTTTTCATTACCACGGATTGGTCATGGACAAACCCCGCATCAAAGATGGTCAAGAATACGTTTGGATAGACAACCGAAAAGTGCGCGCCGTTACCTATATGGGCACCTGGTCTGAACTCACTGAGGTCGATGCCAAGATCAAAGTATTTGCCTAACCAGCCAGTATTTGAAAGCCAAAGAGCTCGGTTTACTCCTCGATAAGCAAGCTTACTCTGAGAGTAGTATGATCTTGCATTTTTATACGCTCGAGCGCGGATTCCAATCTTTTATTTTCAAAGGAGCGCTCAAAAAACGCAAGGCACTCAACCAATTGGGCCTTTATGAAATCAACTATTTCAAAAGACCTGAGTCTGATCTTGGCATTGTGAATCAACTTGATTTTGCCTGGACCCCCCAAACCCTTTTTGAGCGCCCTCAGAAGGTTTTGTTGGTCTTCTTCATGACCGATATTCTCCAACAAACGCTCCGGCACCAAGGCCCAGACGCCACGCTTTTTTATTTTATCCGAGATCAGTTGGTGCATTTAGAAACGACTGATGCGGAAAGAAAGTTCCCGACCCAATTTTTAGCACAGTACCTCATGCTTTTGGGTTATGCGCCACTAGTGGAAGAAGAACAAGCAGCTATTTTTGACTTGCAAAAAGGCAGTTTTTGTCTGGCCTCGCAGGGCGGAGCTACTTGTATTCAGGATGCATTGCTCGTGCGCTTTTTAAAGGCGCAATTTTGGCCCTTACCGACTGAACCGCATGCGAATTCAGTTTTATACAAAGAGGCCTTGCGTATTTTAATACAATATGCACAAATTCATTTGTCCGGTTTTGAACTTGAAAAAACAATGGAAATTCTTCACGACACCCTCTACGAATAGGCGATTCGTTTGTGTTTAGCGTTTTCTGGCAAAGAAATCTTTGAGTAATTGGCTACATTCGGTTTCCATGACGCCATTTTCTACGAGCGTTGCAGGGTGGTACAAGCTTGTTCCTGTTGCACTTGCTCCTCTTTTGGCATCTCGGGCCGCAAAAACAACGCGGTCTATCTGAGACCAATACAAAGCGCCAGCACACATGCAACAAGGCTCTAAAGTCACAAAGAGTGTACATTCTTTGAGGTATTTGGCACCTATGTATTGTGCTGCAGCGGTGATGGCCTGAATTTCGGCATGCGCGGTAACGTCGGTGAGTTGCTCAGTAAGGTTATGGCCGCGTGCTATAATTTGATTTTTGCAAACGATAACCGCACCAACTGGTACTTCATCTGCATCAAAGGCTTTCTGAGCCTCCAAAAAGGCTTGTTTCATGAAATATTCGTCGTTGAACGGGCTCAGCATAGCACAAGATTACAAACTTTCTCTTAATTTTCGGCCATGAATCTTTTAGACCTCTTTCTTTTTGCACCCTTGGTTTACGGTGCCTATAAAGGATATAAGCGCGGCCTTATTATGTCGTTATTTATGTTGTTAGCCATTGTTGTTGGCCTTTACGCTGCTTTTCAACTCACCGATGTAGTCGTGGAATGGGGTCTCGAGAACTTACATTGGCAGAAAACAACCTTAATGTCGCTCAGTTTTGTCGTGTTATTTTTAGGAATTGGCGCGGGCATTTATTTTGCAGGCAAACTGCTCGAAACCGCTTTAAAGGTGGTAAAACTCTCCATCCTCAATAACTTAGCAGGTGCGTTATTGGGCATATTGCAATGGATGTATTTGGTAGGAACCATTCTCCTTTTTGTGCTGTCCAATGATCGTAAACAACAACTCATCAGTTTGGAAACGCGTAACGCATCCTTAGCAATTCCGTTCTATACCGGGATGCTACAAAACACCTTGCCAAAGGCGAGTGAAACCATTTTATTTGAATCCTATTTAGAACAAGCACAAGAAAAAATCGGCTATGAAAAAGAATAACATCAAAATAGTTGTAGTTGTAGTTTTATGTGTATTTCTTTCGACTACGCTTTTTGCAAATCCCGATTCTTTATTTTATCCAAAAAAAAGAACACTAAAGTCTGGGCCCTATTTTGGCCTCCAAAGCGGACGTTTTTATGCCCTTGAATTCGGATGGGAATTGCAAAGAAAAACCCGTGAAAATCTTGTGCGTTCCAACACAACGGCCGTTCATCATGGTTTCAATGCTTCGTTTGATTTTTCGCGGTTGAACCCTATTTTAGGTTACGATATCGGTTTTTGGAGCCGAACGGGCAACTTTGACCTCACTTATGGGCTCAGTGCTGCAGTACGCACCGACCTGAAGCAG
>JALRJE010000015.1 GCA_023268965.1 Crocinitomicaceae bacterium | reverse complement strand
CGTAGGCATCAGTAACTACAACAGAGTAGCTACCTTCGCCTAGACCTGAAAGCACGGTGTTGCTAGCCGTAGAACCAGCCCAGTCGTAAGCGTAAGGGCCTGTGCCACCGCTTGCAACAACAGTAACACTTCCTGTATTGGTACCATAACAAAGCGGATTTGAAGTACTTACTGTTGCAGAAAGATCTGTAACCGCCAATACTGTTGTAACGGTGTCTATACATCCGAGGCCGTCTGTAACGATACAAGAATAAGTACCTGGGCCTACAGAAGTAACATAAGTACCTGTGTTGGAAGTGCCAACCCATTGGTAAGTATATGGCGTAACTCCACTTGTTGCGCTGATTTCAAGGTTGCCGGTCTGAGTGTTGTTACACAATACGGCTGTACCATTCATGGTTCCTGTTAGGTTAGATAACTCCACAACGGTATCATTGAATATAACAAGACAACCTGTTGCATCTGATACCGTAACTTGATAGGCACCCGCTGGAATATTAGTCAAGCTTGAAGCACTTCCAAGGTTATTTGCCCAAGTGTAAACATAAGGCGTAACCCCTTGAGAAGCATTCAAAACAATACTACCTGTTGATTGGCCACCACAAGTTACGTCTTGCGTTGTAGCCGTAACTGTTAAGTTGGACTGGCTTGGCACGACCACATTAAAGGTAAGCGGACAACCATTGACATCAGTTAGGGTAAGCCCATACTGACCTGCCGCTGCATTACTGATGGTAGGTGTCGTGTTGCCATTCGCCCAGGCGAAGTTGATGGTGCCTGTACCACCAGTGGTTGTGACTGTAGCAGAGCCATCATTTGCACCACAAGCCGCGGCTGTTGTTGCAACAGTTTGGTTGTAAGCCACACAAGACTTAAATATAGGGTTCACTACAAAAGAGTAGTTAATTGAGGCAGGCGACTGCCAGTTGCCTGAATTTGACTGATCCCATCTGTAATAAGTCATGTTTGGAGATGAGTAATCTGTTGAAGTTGCCAAACGAATATTGCCATTGCTAGAAGAGGCTTGATAGACACCAAAGAAGTAAGTACCCGGCGCTAAATTTAGGGTGCCGCCAGAAACAGGTACTTTTACAGTAACTCCATTTAGATTATCTGCTGCAGTGGTTGTATAGGTTAGCGTTGATGCGATTGGCGTTAGGTTCGGAACCATTGCACCAGTAGTTGCGTTGAGCGTGGTTTCGTAAATATTTACGCTCGCCACATAACCAACCGGCGTACCAGCGTTCAAGACAAACTGAACAGAGTCAAGAAAGTCATTTTGGGTAAGTGCATAATTATTACCAAAAACGATGTTATTGGCAGCTGTAGTTGCATTTAAACCAAGAGAGCCTGTGACTCCAACTGTTCTGGACATTTCACCAGTAGTTCGGGTAAATGTGGTTGTTTTTGTATTGTTTTGTGGGATTTGATCACCGGTGTTATTAAAAACATAATCGATGGTGTAGGCACCAAGAGCAGTCACGTTGAAATTAGCAACAGTAAAGGTGTCGATTTGACCAACTGTAAGATCTTGCGCTGCACTAGTAGCTGTGTACAAAGTAGCATTTGAAGCATCTTTAACCGTTACTGTCATGGTTACACCATTTACAGTTGCTGAACCCACATTTGCTGCACGAGCCCAAAACTCAAGGTCATTACCGCTCAAAGATTGGCGGGTATGAATTTTTGTATTTTCACCTCCTGGGTTGCGATTGTTAATAAATGCGATGTCACTGGTTGGATCTGTTCCAAACTTCGGGCGAATAATAAAAACTGGGCTTACTCCATAAGCTTCTACCGGATTCCAAGCACCGGCAGCTCCTGTTCTCACTAAGTTTTTACCCGCTGTGAATAAACCAAGGTCTGCTCCTACAGGAAAACTAACAATTCCGGTTTTTCTAATGGCAATAAGATACTCACCTGCAGTTACTGCAATTGGAGTCGGAAAAGTATGCAATTTAAGGCCTGCGCCGTTTGCTGTAATGTTAGCAGAGTTGTATAGCGGACTAGTAGCCACCACACCGTTCGTTACCTGAAAAACCTGAACATTGTACACTTGGGTAGTGGAGGGAGATTGAATATAATAAGCCACACCCGTCATGTTGTCGGCACCATATACAGTATGGACTACACCTTGCGTATACTCCAAAGTAGAAGACCAGTTGTAGGCTACTTGAAACGCATTGTTATCTCTTGAGGTGTAGTTGAAGTCGAGGGTTAAGTTTTGGGTGGTGATGTCATTGCTTGTCACGCCATCGACTTCAGTTTGCGTCTTGATGTACTTTACAAGATAAGATTTAGACGCCGTTAACACTGGAGCCCAAGTACCTGAAGTAAGGACTTGCTGCGCACCTATGCCCAAAGAAACAGCCGTACTTGCATAGGTTTGTATTGGTGTGGTGGTATTTGGAAGCTCATAAATCTCAGTAGTTAAAACTACATTGGTTAAGGTAGCACCACTGAAGTTTTTTACAGTAGCTCCTAAAGGTATACCGTAACTGGCCTGAGAAATTGGAATTCTAGTGTTGCGGTTGGTTACGTAGGTAATACCGGCATCATTGTTGGCAGGGAGCGCTGCAAAGGTAAAGCTCCAAGTAAAACCTGTTGCTTCCCAAACGTCGTCCCACTCAAAATAGTAGGTTGTCCCTGCCATTAAAATGACGTTTTCAATTTTGGAAGCGTAGGCGTTGGTACCAGTAGAGATGCAACCTGCAAAGTCGTCGTTGTTGGCTACTGCTGCTAATGCTGTACATGCACCAGACCAAATCCAAAGACGGGTATCCGAACCACCACTGCAAGAGTTGATGTTCAGGATACCATTAGAGGTTGGGGTGTAAGCATACCAGCCTGCAGCGGTTGCAGTAGTTTGCGATGGCGTTCCAAGGAGTGTACTAGCCGTAAAAGTTCCGGGGGTTACAGGCGAGGCAGTGGCGCAAGTGAGCCCTTGGGCTTTTACCTGCCACCAAACCGAAAGCACAGTAAATGCCAAAAGTAGATGTAGTATTTTTTTCATAATAGCGGTTTAAGTGGTTAATTTGAACCAAGTTAACGAATTATTATGATTACAACAAATTAAAATTTTAGAAGAATTATTTTGTTGCGAGACAACTTGATTTCACCTTTTGTTTCGAGTTGCTTGAGTAGCCTTGAAATGACCACTCTTGAGGAGTGTAAATCATCGGCAACCTGTTGGTGGGTGTGGTTAATTTCGACACTACCCAATATTTTAGCTTGGTCCGATAAATATTTGAGCAAACGTTGATCTAAGTTCATAAATGCAATGGCATCGATAGATTCCATCAGTTCGATCATGCGCGTGTGGTAACTATCTAAAATAAATTGGCGCCATGTTTTGTATTGGTCGAGCCAGCGCTCCATGTATTCGGTCGGAAACATCAATAGCAAAGAGGGTTCCATTGAGGTCGCTTTAATTTGTGAATCAATTTTTCGGGTGCAACATTGCAAAGACATCGCACAGGTATCACCTCCCTCCATGTAATAGAGTAATAATTCGTCGCCACTTTCGTTTTCTCTCGAAATCTTGATAGAACCGTCGATTACAATCGGAATCATTTGTAGGTGGTCTCCGACATTGACAACTATTTCGTCTGTTGCTGTTTCTCGAATTTTAGCAACCTGCGCCATTTCTTCCAATAGAGTGCTTTCCAAAATATAGCCCAAATGAGCCTGAAGCATTTCGAGTTTATTTTCTGATCTTAGCATCTGCGTCATAAGTGATGAAAAAATTAGCCCAAATGATTTTAGAGAGGGCAAAAAGATAGGGTGAAAGCACGATTGTAAAAAAGACGACCAAACCAATCTGACTCCAGGCGCCCAGCCATGGAAACCAAAGGTTGCAAGATGTCCAGATAGTTACAAATAGCGCCACGCCAAGCGCATACGATACATACATAGCTCCGTAGTAAAAGCCGGGCTCTCTTTCATATTTTAACTGACAGACCGAACATTCTTCTTTTACGTCTCCTAAGTTTTTGAGGTTATACGGGTGTGAGACTAAAAATTGACCTTCATGGCACTGCGGACATTTCATTTTGGCAATGCTATACATTTTTGTTCCTTTTCCAAATATCATAACTCAAAGTTACATAGTTCTTTGTTCAAGCTACGTAACTTAAGTTACTAATGTCAGCTAAACTGACAAAAAGACATTTGCCAACTTTATATTTAGATCAAAATGTCATAAAATGAGCTGCTTTATTGGATGGCACAATCCTTGACTCAAGCACAATATCAAAAAATAATTTAAAATGGGAAAAATAATCGGAATCGACCTCGGAACCACAAACTCTTGTGTTTCGGTCATGGAGGGCAATGAGCCAGTGGTCATTGCCAATTCAGAAGGAAAGCGCACCACACCTTCAGTTGTGGCATTTGTAGAGGGCGGAGAACGCAAAGTTGGCGACCCTGCTAAAAGACAAGCCATTACAAATCCAACCAAAACGATTTCTTCTATCAAGCGCTTTATGGGCTCTAGCTTTGATGAATCCGCTAAAGAAGTGTCGCGTATGCCATATGAAGTAGTCAAAGGTGACAACAACACTCCGCGCGTCAAAATCGACGACAGACTCTATTCTCCGCAAGAAATCTCAGCTATGATTCTTCAAAAAATGAAGAAAACCGCTGAAGACTACCTTGGTCAGGAGGTAACAGAGGCCGTTGTAACTGTACCTGCTTATTTCAACGATGCACAGCGCCAAGCCACTAAAGAGGCTGGTGAAATTGCCGGCTTAACCATCAAACGCATCATCAACGAGCCAACGGCAGCTGCACTTGCTTACGGTCTAGACAAGAAAGGCATCGATCAGAAAATCGTCGTATTTGACTTCGGTGGCGGTACCCACGACGTTTCGGTTCTCGAATTGGGCGACGGCGTTTTTGAAGTATTAGCTACGGACGGCGACACCCACCTAGGTGGCGACGACGTCGATGAAGCAATTATTGTTTGGTTGGCAGAAGAATTCAAGTCTGAAGAAGGTTTGGATTTACGTCAAGACCCAATGGCATTGCAGCGCCTAAAAGAAGCCGCTGAAAAAGCCAAAATTGAATTGTCTTCCACAACCTCTACAGAAATTAACTTGCCTTACATCATGCCTGTAAACGGCATTCCAAAACACCTTGTGCGCACCTTGCAACGCGCTAAGTTTGAACAACTCATTTCGAGTATCGTTGAGCGCACAATTGCACCTTGTCGATCGGCACTCTCGAATGCTGGTTTACAACCTTCAGATATCGATGAGGTGATCCTCGTGGGCGGTTCTACCCGAATTCCAGTGATCCAAGAAGCGGTAGAGCGTTTCTTCGGAAAAGCACCTTCTAAAGGGGTGAATCCGGATGAGGTTGTTGCCGTTGGAGCAGCTATTCAAGGCGGTGTACTTACCGGAGAAGTAAAAGATGTTTTGCTTTTGGACGTGATTCCACTTTCTTTAGGTATCGAAACAATGGGCGGCGTGTTTACGAAATTAATTGACGCAAACACCACTATCCCTACCAAAAAATCTGAGGTGTTCTCTACCGCTGCAGACAACCAACCCTCTGTTGAAATTCATGTTTTACAGGGCGAGCGCGCAATGGCAAACGACAACAAAACGTTGGGTCGTTTCCAGCTTACAGATATTCCGCCTGCACAACGCGGTGTTCCACAAATCGAGGTTACGTTTGATATCGATGCAAATGGTATTATGAACATCTCTGCCAAAGACAAAGGAACTGGCAAACTGCAATCCATCAAAATAGAGGCATCTAGCGGTTTATCTGACGAAGAAATCCAACGCATGAAAGCAGAGGCAGAAGCCAATGCCGATGCAGACAACAAGCGCAGAGAAGAGGCTGAGTTGGTTAATAAAGCAGACTCTCTAATTTTCCAAACAGAGCGCCAGTTGAAAGAATACGGAGATAAAATCCCTGCAGACAAAAAACAACCAATTGAGGACGCCTTAGCTGCTCTAAAAACTGAATTTGAAGCCAAAAACATGGCCAATCTTCAGCCTGCTATGGATAAACTCAATGAAGTATTCGCTGCAGCCTCTCAAGAAATGTACAATGCTTCAAATGCCGAGGGCGCTAGCGCTGGCGATGCCGGAGCAGATCAAGGATCAGGTGCTGCTCATGACGAAGTCACTGACGTCGATTTCGAAGAGGTGAAAGACAAATAAGTTTCAGCACATAAATATTTAAGGAAAACACCCGTATTGCACGGGTGTTTTTTTATTTTTGCCTATGCTCTACTCGAAATCATTTCTGCATCAAGATGACACCGAATGGGTGGTTTTTGTGCATGGGGCAGGAGGGAGTTCCTCAATTTGGCACAAACAGCTCAAAGATTTCTGTGAAAAGCACAACGTACTCGTCCTGGATTTGCGTGGGCATGGTAAAAGTCAGAAACCCATATCGGAAACAAAAAAATATTCCTTTGAATTAATCGCCAAAGATGTTATTGAACTTCTCGATCAAAAAGGAATTAAAACAGCACATTTTGTTGGCGTGTCTCTAGGTTCTATAGTCATTAAAGCCCTGCGAACCCAGCGTCCAGACCTCGTCAAAAGCATGATTTTTGCAGGGGCAGTTACCAAACTCAAC
>JALRJE010000023.1 GCA_023268965.1 Crocinitomicaceae bacterium | reverse complement strand
ATCTGAAAGCGCATGATATGGAAAAGCAATTTGTATGCTGTCAAACAACACAAATGCAGAATCATATTTGTGTTGAGCAATCATGCGCTCTGCGGTTGCAAACCAAAGCATTACTTGGTAGTTGCTATCCAGACCGTAATTGTCTGTGATGAAAACCGACAACTGAATGGCATCATTTGAAATAAAACGCGAAGTACTTTCTTTGAGAATATTAAGCTGCGCCTGCGCAAATTCAAATTCACCATCGTAGTAAAATATTTTTGCATTTTTAAATTTTGCCTCGGCGCCGATCGTCTCAAATTTAAAATCTTTGTCTATTTGCATATACATTAAAGAAGCCTCCCAGATATCGCCGCCTAGCACCTGTATGTCAGCCAAGAGCATCTTTGCCTGAGCACGCTGCATGTCTGTGAGGCCCGGAAGCTTCATTACATCTTGTAATTCTTGTATTGCTATTTCTATTTGTTGCGCATAGAATGCCCGAATTTCTGCGAGTTGTTTGGAGACTTGAAATGTTGCTCGTCCTTTACCAAGGCGCTCCAAGGCTAATTCAAAGTCAATAATACACTGCTCGATTTCTTGTGAATTAAAATTTCTGAGTTGGGTAACCTGAACAAACCTACTATTTAAAAGTGCTAACTGCGCTTCATAGAAATTGACTTGTTCCGGACCCAAATCAATGACGTGCTGAAAACAACGATTTGCTTGTTCAAACGCTCCATTTTCTATACAAATTTGACCCAATTCAAGTACTTCTCGGCCATCGCTCTTCATCCTTTTATCGAGTGCGATCACTTGTACTACAGCTCCTGAAAAGTCTCGATTTTGTACAAATAACCAGATCAGCATTTGATTGAATACAATGGGTGCGTTGAGTTGCTGCGCCCGCTGTAAGAGGACGTCTTTTGCCAACATAAAATCAGTGCCCGAACCTACGGTTAAATCCAATCTTGAGCCAATAGCTTGTTGAATGGCAGGGAGTATACTCGGTTGCTGCGCGAGATAATCCAAATATGCAGCCAACATAGAGCGCTTGTCTCCAACCATTGCGAAGTAGTCGGCATATTGAAAATTAAAAGGATAAGAAGGGCTTAATTTCTGACCTCTATCCAGCGTTTGTTTTGCACGCTCCAACATTCCTTTTGCCGCAAATGCTTGGTATACAGCAATTGTTTGACCAGGATTTGGTCCGAGCTCAGACAGAAGTTCGTCATAAATTTTTCTTGCCTTATTGGGGTCGTCTTGATCTTCGTAGAATTGGCCTGCTAACAACCGCACCTCATAGTCCTGTTTGTTGAGACTTATTTGCTTTCTTAATACTTTCTCAGCCGTCTTGGTATCATTTTGATCGAGTAAACAGGTCAGATAAGGTAAAAATATGGCCTTACTTTGATCTTGTACATAAATTTTTTCATAATAGCCTAAGGCCTTGTCGAATTCAGCGTTATTGTAATAATACTGCGCTAATTGTAAGTCAGTTGCTGTTTGGGCGCTCAAGCCACTAGCGCTCAGGAATAACCACAAGAAAAAAAAGAATCTAGTGTGCATTATCTGTTATGCTTCTTTTGAAGTAGGGAATAAGAAAAGGCTTCTATCGGAGGGTATAAACGCTGGTAGTCTTGGAAAAAAACCATTTTTGAGCGCTGAAATTCCCGAGAAAGCTCAACGATTTGATTAACTTTTTGGCGCTCAAAACGAACATACTCAGCGTAACGATGACGCTCACCTCTTCCTTCTTGAATATCCTTTGCCAATCGCTTCAGAACTTGTTTTTCTTCTTTGATTACAGTGCGCAATTGTAAATACTGTTGCATCAGGGGCTTGATGCTTTTTCTCATGACTTTGTAGGCGTCGAGTTGTTTGGCTAAGCTGATATTGATAGTATCCAAATGCAGGTTTTTTTTGATGCGCAATTCTGTTTGAATCGTATTGATTTTTATATTTGAAATGCTATCCATAAGGCTGTCTTTTGAGCGCGCTGCTATCTGCTCAAGTTTGGTGTTTAATCGGGACACGCTTTTTACTAATTGCTCTTTTTTCAAGTCTACGCAAGACGTAAATAATACACTTAAGAGTGAAAGAAAAAAAAGGTTTTTCATGGCTATTACGATAAAAACTGATGAATTCCTGCGGTGATCAATAAGGCAAAAACAAAGCCGGTATAAACTTCCAAAGAAGTATGCTTTCGCAAATAAAGCCTTGCTGCCATTGTAAGCCCGGCGGCCAACAAAGCACTTAATACCCACCATATACTAAAAGTATCTTGGGCACGAGTAAAAATGATCAAAAAACCAAGTAATATGCCTGCGCCCGCACCGTGTAGAGAAATTTTAATCCAACGGTTAATAAGTAAAAAAATACTGGTAACGGCAACCCCCGATAACGGTAAAGCATAAAAATAACGAGGTAAAGTTCCAGCGCCCGCTTTGTAAACAAGAAGGAAAAATAAGACCAAAGAATACACTAACATAATCACAAGAGGCAAGCTTCGCTCTCCTTGTCTTTCAATGTCTATAGTACTAATGACTTTAAAGCGATGCAATAATATAAAAGACACGCCCGGTGCCACTACACTAAATAAAAAGAAAATAGTAAAGAGTGCCCACTTGCTCTCAATTGGAGCAAAATATAAGCTTGTCATTTCGATATTCGTGCTATACGCTGGCACAAATAAACTGATCAAGATGCCGTAAGAAGGCATAAGCAAGGGTAAAAATACCCATGAAAAGAAATGAGCTAAATATTTCATAGTTCTTTACGCATTCTAGCTACAGGAATATGTAGCTGTTCACGATATTTTGCAACTGTTCGCCTAGCTATATTGTAACCCTTTTCTTTAAGTAAATCCATTAATTTTTCATCCGTAAGTGGGCTATGCTTGTCTTCAGCCTCAATTGCATCAGATAAGATTTTTTTAACTTCTCGGGTAGAAACCTCTTCGCCGCTATCCGTAGATAAAGACTCCGAAAAGAAATACTTTAACGAAAAAATGCCATAATTTGTTTGAACATACTTCGAATTGGCCACTCTAGAAACCGTAGAAATATCGAGCTCTACCATATCTGCAATATCCTTTAAAATCATTGGCTTTAACTTGGTTTCGTCCCCGGTTAAGAAATAAGCCTCTTGATACTCCAAAATAGCGCCCATCGTTAATAACAAGGTTTGTTGGCGCTGTCTAATTGCGTCAATAAACCATTTTGCGCCGTCGAGTTTTTGCTTTACAAATTGAAACGCCTCTTTGTCAGATTTTGAGCTCTTTGCCCCCTCGGCATAACTGCGCAACATGTTTTCGTAATCGCGATTGACTTTTAAATCAGGTGCATTTCTGCTGTTTAAACTCAAATCTATCCGACCTTCGTGTTCTACTACTGTAAAATCTGGAATGATTTGCTGGTGATTTTTAGAAGCCTCGCGCATAGAGCCCCCAGGCTTTGGATTGCAGCGCAATATTTCATCTATTGCCTCTTTGAGATCTTGCTCTTCAATTTCAAGTTTTTTGGCAATGCGCTCGTAATGTTTCTTCGTGAACTCCTCAAAAAAATTCTCTACAATTTTCAATGCGGTAAAGCGCACGATATCGCCATCTTGTTTGCGGCGTAGTTGTAGCAATAGGCATTCTTGTAAATTCCTTGCGCCTACCCCAGCAGGCTCCAATTCTTGTACTAAAGTCAAGACTTTAGCTACTTCTTTTTCATTGACTTCCATATTCATCGAAAAAGCAATATCGTCGACAATAGCTTCTATCGCCCGATTCAAGTAACCCGATTCGTCGAGGTTGCCAACGATTACATCCGCAATTATAAATTGCTTTTCATCCAAATAAAGCAAGTGTAACTGTTCGGTGAGTCTTTCCTGAAAAGTCTGCTCTCCCGACAATGGAATCACGCGCTCTTCGTCGTCTTTAGACTGATTATTGGCCTGCGTTTTATAATCGGCAATGTCATCGTCTAAATAATCTGAAATATCGAAGTCGTCATCGTTGTCGTCAGAGTCGAAATCTTCTTCATCGTCGAAATCATCCTCCATTAACTCCTGCCCTTCTTCTAAAGCTGGGTTTTCCTCTAATTCTTGCTTGATGCGCTGATCTAGTTCCATCGTAGGAACTTGCAGCAATTTCATCAGCTGAATTTGCTGAGGAGAGAGCCGCTGCTCAAGTTTTTGAATCAGTTGTTGCCGCAATGCCATTATTGAATTTTCTGTTTGATGACTTGGTAAATTTCCAAGGTTGACATGTCGTAAACATAAATCAATAAGTGCATATTTTCTGCATTATAATTGCCATCTAATTGATTGGGCACAACAAAACTGTAGTTGATATAATATTTACCATTCAAAATATCTGCCGCTGTTAACTGTCTGCCAAAAGGCATGTTGTTGAGGTTCTGGCGGTGGATATCTCTGTGGACATAGTTAGAATTATGGGAGTTGTCAGCCATTTTTTGATCGCCCACTAATGAATCTTCCAGCAAATAAGTAACGATGCCCAATTCGTTTGTTAATGTTTGATCTATTTTGTCGACTTCAACATGTAAAAACGCTCCTTTTGTGCTCGGGTAGTAATTGAGTGCGGATTGAATATTCACTTTTAAGTTATTTTCCGAAAGAAGAGTGCTTGTCATTGAAGACCACTGCCCAGGACTCTGAAAAATAGTACCTCCATTTGTTACACGACTAACCGGACCTCTTGGATTGCCTACAAAACCACCATCATTGGTGCCAAACCATGTGCCAATAAATAAGCCATCAGGGTTTGTAAAATCCAAGGTATAAGTGGCGTCTACACTTTGAAAATCACCAATGCCGTCTACACCAGCATGGATGGACGCAACATGCACTCTACCCGGATTTGCCAGCTGTAACTGGTGTGCTAAATCTGCTGCTGCCGGGCAAAAAATACATTTGTGTCCCGTAAAGTCTTCGATTAATACATTTCGAGCTGTATTGGTATTTGTTGTAAAGTTAGGCCATTCGTTTGCCAAATAGTCAGACCAATTACCAGGATAAAGCGTTGTGTCTAGCTCGAGGTTGACGATTGGCGGGTACGGATTCGTTACGCGATCGCAAGAAGGCAACATATACAAACCAAAGGTGCATGCAAATAATAAAAAAAGAATTCCTTGTTTCATATTAAAAACTGTGCGTTAAATTGATCATGAGTCCATTGTTTGCTGGCACGGGTCTACATACGCCCCCTACACAAAATAAACCTGCTCTCTGTCGTCCGTAAGAAACGGTTAAGCGCGTTGCATCTTTAATGTACCCACAAGTAACTATGGGGTAATTAACGCGCTTGCTAGGGTCGTCGTTACCATAGTTGTATTGATTCATTGCTGAGAAAAACCAGCCCGGAGAAATCGTATATTCTACAAGAGCGGTGGCCCAATCTCCTTTGTCATTGATCCCCTCTTCGTTTCTTTGAACCCACATGCCTTGTAGTTCCCAGCGCAAAGCGTGGTGCGTATTGATTTTGTAGGTTCCTTCCAAAACCGCAATGCGCGCATGAATGATGCCTTGCGCATCACTGACTTTAACGACGTCATTGTTGATTTTAATGTCGTAATAACTTAGAATCCCACTCCACTTTTTATTGATTTTTTTAGTGATGTTAAAATTGATGTCCTGCCAATACAAGCTATCACTCATTGCAAACGGACGGGTGTGGTAAACAACCCTTGAAGAATCATTTAAGTCAATGCCGTTTAAAGTTTGCTCGGGGCGAAAAGTGGTGGAGTAATTGAGACTTAGGGTTGTGCCGTATTTTCCGCCAAGCTGTGTGCCTTTTTTAAAAGTATAGAGAATATCTGCCTGATAGGCCACTTCACCTAAAGGTTGTGTTGCGTAGGGATACAATGTGGCAACAAGGTTGTATGTATGTGTTTTGTTCAGCGAGGGTAAAAAATTGATTAATAAGTCTTGTAAATCTTTGGTGCGATCAGAACGGAAGCTCATGTTGTCTACGGATTTCCCGGACAATAGAATACCTAACCCTTTTTGGGTATAGCGCAAATTAAAAATGGCCGCATGGCCGTAATTGTATATGTATTGATTGTCTGAAGAAGGGTCTTGTTCTTTTTGAATGAATTCTGCATCGGCGTAAAAGTTCCCATAAGTAAGTTTAACTCTACCTCCATAAGCGCCCACATTTTGTGGTAAAACCCATTCTGGATTGTTGTCTTCTTGGAATTTACTTACAAAAGAAGCGCCTATTACGACGTCTAACTTTTTATCCTTTAAGACTGCTAAGCCTTCGTTGAGGTGCCACTCGGCGTCTGTTCCGCGCACTAAGCCTTCACTATGCACAATTTGGCCCTGCTGAAATGACAAACGCTGCGTGCCATAGACACCTTTAAGTACGAATCCTTTTCCCGGTCGTAAAACAATGCGCATGCCATCGAGCAGGTTGTCGTAGCCCAAATTTCGATCTTCATAGGTGCGTAGGGCCAAACCTGTTCCAAATTGCTCGTAGAACGTGCCTAACGTAACATCGACAAAATCATTTTGATACCCGACATAGCGCATACCAATGCCAGTTCCATCGAATCGATTTGGATAGCCTTGAATTCGGGGCAGATAAGACTCAAAACGCATACCCGCCTTAAAATTGCCTTGGGTATAAAAAACGTTCATGTAAGCGTTCATCAGGCCTTTTTGAACAGGTTGTTTGGCATTGATAATGCTGTCTTCGTTTAGATACTGAAAAACGGTTTCCATATTGCCGGTAATATTACCTTGGGCAAAAGCAACCTTGTTGAACAATAACAAGATGAGGAGCGTCCGGGCTTTTTTCATAGCTTATTTTGCACTCAATTTGAGCAATTCTTGGTATAGTTTTTCTTCGTCTCCAGGCGCATAATTGTTGTGAGAATAAACGATATTCCCGTTGTTATCCACTAAAAAGGTGTGTGGTACATTATTGACCCCCATAGCTCTTTTGAAATCCCAATTTGGATCCATTAAAACTGTGTAGTCCCATGCTTTGCCATTGACATAAACTGCGACCTGACTTTTCGTTTTTTCGTCGTCTATTGCAATAGCGATTAGCGTAACGCCTGTTTCCTCCACCCAATCTTCATAGAGTTCGTGAATTGTATTTAGTTCTTTCTTGCAGGGCGCGCACCAGGTAGCCCAAAAACTTATAATGACTGGGCCATTCAAGGTCAACTCTGCGGTGTTGACTGCCTTACCGGACATGTCCACTAATTTAACCGATGGGACTTTTTTCTGACTAAGCGACGTCTCGGCAGTTGGTTCTTGGGCACGAACAGCTAAAGAAAACAAAGCTGTTAAAAAAAGGAATAAAAAATATTTCATAGTTTGATTTTTGAAAGGTTAGGCAAAAACCTTGCCGCATTCAAAAGTAAGAAAAAAGCGGCGATGCAAAAAATGGCTTAAATTTTGATAAGTGCAAGGAAAAGCTTATTTTTGAACAATTACTTTACTTTCTATGAAAGCCTTATTTCTATCTCTTCTCTGTACTTTAAGTGTTGCAAGTCTTGCTCAAAACAATATCGTAATCCTTCTAGATGGTCAAACCAACGATATCTCGGGCCAAACGCACACTGTAATTGCGCCATCCTCAGCATCTTTTGATATTCCCTTTGATGTCATCAACAACACGGGCTCTGCTGCACAATGGCGTATTACCAGAAAACAACTCTCTGTCCCTACCGGATGGACAGACGCCCTTTGTTGGGGTCACTCCACCGACCCTTTTGGCGGCACTTGTTATTCTTCCAGTCAAATGAATACCAATCCATGGACCTCACCAGGATCACAATCTGTCTTGTTTACAATCAATGATGGAGAATACGGCAAAATGAAGATCTCTATTGACCCAGAAGACAACACTTTTGGGCAAGCACACTATCGTTTTTATATTACGCCCAATGGCCTAACCATGTTAGATTCCGTAGATTTAGTTGTAGATTACATTGCCTCCACAAAACCTACACTAAAAGAAGAGTTGAGTATTACTGTTGCGCCAAATCCAAGTACAGAATATGTGAATATTCAATTTTCAGGAGCAGACCAACTACACCTAAAAATGGTCGACGCGCTAGGTAATGTCATTACTCGTGAAGTTCTTACGTCCAACCGAAAAATCAATGTGAGTGACCTCAACAGTGGAGTTTACTTTCTTGTTTTTGAAGCTTCAGGCTCAAAAAGCATTACGCGCAAATTGGTTGTAAGACACTAATGTCCAAGCGCAAATCTAAAGCCCCCTCAGCACAGGAACCCAGAAAAAAAGCAGGTATTACCACCTTGGTAATGCGCATCTTTGAGCAAAATCCTGGTGTCGAGCTCACACACAAACAAGTTTGTACCTTACTTGATGCCAGAGATGGCAGATCAAGACAAGTTGTCTTCGATTCTATCAGTGTATTGGCAAACAAAAATGCCATTCAACGCATCAACCACCACACTTACAAGCTAGCGGGTGCCGATTCTCTATTAGAAGGCACCATTTCCATTACCCAACGCGGCGCAGGTTTTGTTACAGTGCAGGGTCATCCAAAAGACATCTATATTGGACCTTCTAACATAGGTCAAGCGCTTCACGGAGACACTGTCAAAGTTCGCGTTTTTAAGCAAGGGTCGAACAGAGACGAAGGTGCAGTAACTGAAATCACAGAACGCGACCGCATTCAATTTGTAGGCACCATTCAAATTCGCAACAATGACGCACTCATGGTTCCAGATAACGCGCGTTCTGGAGTGGACATCAAAATTCCTTTGGACAAGCTCAACGGCGCACAAAATGGTGAAAAAGCCCTCGTCAAAATAACAGTTTGGCCCAAAAGTGCTGAGAAGCCGTACGGTGAAGTGCTTGTTAGGCTTGGAAAGTCCGGAAGCAATGAAACAGAAATGCTATCCATTCTGTACAACCAAGGCATCAATCCTGTCTTCCCAGATGCTGTTATGGCCGAAGCAGAGCTCATTGGTATTGATCTCGACGCCAAAGAAATTGAGCAAAGAAGAGATTTTCGACGAATTCTTACTTTTACTATAGATCCATTTGACGCCAAAGACTTTGACGATGCCATTTCCTACCAAGCATTGGAAAACGGACGCCTTGAACTTGGCGTGCATATTGCAGACGTCAGTCACTATGTTCGCCCCGGATCTGCTATGGATCAAGAGGCGCTATTGCGTTCCAATTCTGTTTATTTAGTAGACAGGGTAGTGCCCATGCTCCCAGAACAACTTAGTAATTTAGCCTGCTCTCTGAGACCCAATGAAGACAAGTTTGCTTTTTCAGCTGTTTTTGAACTCGACAATAATGGTAAGATCTACAAGGAATGGTATGGTAAAACCGTCATTCATTCAGACCGACGCTACACCTATGAAGAAGCCCAGGAAATTCTTGAAGGAAAGCCAGGCGATCACGAAGAGGTGCTCCGAAAAATAGATGCAATAGCCAAAATATACCGCAATCAACGCCTTAAGCAGGGCGCGCTCAGCATAGAGTCAGAAGAAATGCGCTTTAAACTAGACCCCGATGGCAACCCAGAAGGGGTCGTCATCAAAACGTCCAAAGACGCACACAAACTCATTGAAGAATTCATGTTGCTGGCCAACAGAAAAGTGGCTGAAAGGCTCTCCCCTAGAAAAAAAGGCGAAGAGAATTTCCCAATGATTT
>JALRJE010000007.1 GCA_023268965.1 Crocinitomicaceae bacterium | reverse complement strand
CAACTGTTCGTGTTAAAATTAAGATCATACATCATCGACATCTACAATGAGATGGTTCATCAAGTAACCTGGCCTACATGGAAAGAGTTACAAAATAACACTATCCTTGTAGTAGTAGCATCTTTGCTTATCTCCCTAGTTATCTTCGCCATGGACTACATCTTCGGTATTACCGGAGAAGAAAATTCACTGTGGAAAGGTGTGCTTGGCTTTATCTACGGATCTTTCTAAACACCTAACAAGAATGGCAGAAATAGCAAAGAAATGGTATGTTGTCCGTGCCGTAAGCGGTAAGGAGAAAAAGGTCAAGGAATACCTTGAACTTGAAATTGCGCGCATGAAGCTATCTGATTACGTTAATCAGGTGCTCATTCCAACAGAAAAGGTATTTAAAATCCAAAATGGTAAAAAAGTCAACAAAGAAAAAGCTTTTTTACCTGGCTATGTGCTCATAGAAGCAGCATTGGTTGGCGAAGTCGCTCACGTTATCAAAGGAATTCCGAACGTTATTGGTTTTCTTGGTACGGTTAAAGGTGGTGACCCCGTTCCAATGAGAATAGCTGAAGTGAATCGTATATTAGGAAAAGTAGATGAACTGTCAATGACTGAAGAAGAACTCAAAATACCTTTCGTGGTAGGAGAATCTGTCAAAGTTGTCGATGGTCCGTTCAATAACTTTAGTGGTGTTGTCGACGAAATTAACGAAGATAAAAAGAAGCTAAAGGTAATGGTCAAAATTTTTGGCCGAAAAAACTTACTCGAACTCAACTATATGCAGGTTGAGAAAGAGTCGTAAAGTTGTATTAACCGTAGGAGTGGGCCTGATGACTAAAGCTTCCCGTCGAGAAGCCCACGTTTAACTACATAATTTGTATATATATGGCTAAAGAAGTAGCAGCATTGATCAAGTTACAGATCAAAGGAGGCACAGCCAATCCATCTCCGCCAATTGGTCCGGCTCTCGGTGCCAAAGGTGTGAACATCATGGAGTTTTGTAAGCAGTTCAACGCGCGTACGCAAGACAAAATGGGTAAGGTGGTGCCGGTTGTAATTACCGTTTATGGTGATAAATCTTTTGATTTTGTTCTGAAAACTCCGCCAGCAGCGGTGCAAATCATTGAACATTCAAAAATTAAGAAAGGTTCGTCTGAGCCAAATCGTGTCAAAGTTGGTTCCGTAACCTGGGATCAAGTTCGTGCAATTGCCGAAGACAAACTACCTGATTTGAATTGTTTCACTGTAGACGCTGCTATGCGTATGGTTGCAGGAACAGCAAGAAGTATGGGGGTTACCGTTAAAGGTGGCGAAGCTCCAAAATCCAAATAATCATTGACTATGAAAAGAGTTTCTAAAAAAAGAAAAGAGATTTTGGCAAAACATGATTTGTCAAAAGCTTTCACTCTAACAGACGCATGTGATTTGGTGAAGGGAATTTCTACCACTAAATTCGATGCCTCTGTAGATATTTGTGTTCGCTTGGGTGTAGACCCGCGTAAAGCGAATCAAATGGTACGTGGAACCGTTGCCTTACCACATGGTACTGGTAAAGATGTCAAAGTACTTGTACTTTGTACACCTGACAAAGAAAAAGAAGCGCAAGATGCCGGTGCAGACTTCGTTGGTCTTGACGATTATATCGCCAAAATCAAAGCGGGCTGGACAGCAGTTGATGTCATCATCACAATGCCTTCTGTCATGGGTAAAGTAGGTGCGCTTGGTCGTATCCTAGGTCCACGCGGCTTAATGCCAAACCCGAAAACAGGCACTGTAACCATGGATATTGGTAAAGCAGTAGAAGAGGTGAAAGCAGGTAAAATCGACTTTAAAGTTGATAAATACGGCATTATCCACGCTGGGATCGGTAAGGTAAGTTTTGAAGGAGAAAAGATTCGCGATAACGCTTTCGAATTGATTCAAACGCTTCTCAAATTAAAGCCATCTGCTGCAAAAGGTACTTACATTAAAAGTATCTACCTAAGCTCTACAATGAGTCCTGGAATACAAATTGACGCGAAGTCTGTTACTGCTTAATACTTAGAACACATGACAAGAGAAGAAAAAGCACAGTACATTAGCGAACTAGCAGCACAGTTGTCTGCTAATAGCATCGTGTATTTGACAGACACTGCAGATTTGACCGTTGAGGCAGTTAACACCTTACGCAGAAGATGTTTTCAATCAAACATCTCCATGCGTGTCGTAAAGAATGCATTGCTCGAAAAAGCAATGGATCAAGTAGAAGGTAAAGATTTTGGTGCGTTGAGAGACGTACTAAAAGGTTCTACCTCCGTCATGATCTCTGACGTTGCAAATGCGCCGGCAAAATTGATTGCAGATTTCCGCAAGAAATCTCCAAAACCACTTTTGAAGGGTGCATATATCGACGAAGCAATCTTTATCGGTGATGACCAACTAAGCGCATTAGAATCACTTAAAAGCAAAGAAGAGCTTATTGGTGAACTCATTGCCTTGTTGCAAAGCCCAGCAAAAAATGTATTGTCTGGTCTTCAAGGCGCCGGTGGCAAAATTGCTGGCATCCTTAAAACGCTCGAACAACGAGCATAAACAATTAATTATTAAACCTTTTTAAATTTAAATAAAATGGCTGATTTAAAGCAAATTGCAGAAACGTTGGTAAACCTTACCGTTAAAGAAGTAAGTGAATTAGCAACAATTATGAAAGACGAGTATGGCATCGAGCCTGCTGCTGCTGCTCCAGTAATGATGGCTGGTGGCTCTGCTGCTGGTGGTGGTGAAGCTGCTGCTGAGCAAACAGAGTTCGACGTTATCCTCAAGGCTGGTGGTCCTAACAAACTTGCAGTAGTTAAACTTGTAAAAGAATTGACTGGTAATGGTTTGAAAGAATCAAAAGACCTAGTTGATGCAGCACCTTCAACATTGAAGGAAGGCGTTTCTAAAGACGAGGCAGAAGGCCTTAAGAAGTCTTTAGAAGAGGCTGGCGCTGAAGTAGAAGTGAAGTAATTCAATTCAGAATATGCAGGAAAGGCACCGCTGAAAGGCGGGTGCCTTGTCCTGTTTTTTGCATGTTGATTTCAACAGAGTACCAAACATTAAAAAAAATAAGCCTTGGCAACAACAACTAATTCAACCAGAATTAATTTTGCTTCAAGCAAAAACCAATTTGAATATCCAGACTTTTTGGAAATTCAATTAAAGTCTTTTCAAGAATTTTTCCAGTTGGAAACAACGCCGGAAAACCGAGAAAGTGAAGGACTTTTCAAAGTGTTTGCTGAAAATTTCCCCATTACGGATACCCGCAACCAATTTGTTCTAGAGTTTCTAGATTATTTTATCGATCCACCTCGCTATACGATAGAAGAGTGTATCGAAAGAGGGCTCACTTACAGTGTGCCTCTCAAAGCAAAACTGAAATTGTATTGTACTGACCCTGAACACGAGGACTTTGAGACCATCGTACAGGACGTATATTTAGGTACAATTCCTTATATGACACCGAAAGGTTCATTTGTGGTCAATGGTGCAGAGCGCGTCATTGTATCCCAATTGCACCGTTCACCGGGTGTTTTCTTTGGACAGTCTCGCCATGCAAATGGCACTAAGTTATATTCAGCCAGAATTATTCCTTTCAAAGGATCCTGGATTGAATTTGCTACTGATATTAACAATATCATGTACGCATACATCGACCGTAAAAAGAAATTACCTGTAACTACGCTTTTCCGTGCAATAGGCTACGAAACTGACCGCGATATCCTCGATATTTTTGGTTTAGCTGATGAAGTTAAAGTGACCAAAGCAAACCTCAAAAAGCTGATCGGACGTCGCTTGGCCGCGAGGGTTTTAAAAACTTGGATCGAAGATTTCGTCGACGAAGATACCGGAGAAGTTGTATCGATTGAACGCAACGAGGTCATCCTCGACCGCGAATTACTCATCGGTGAAGAACACTTAGAGTCTATCATGGATTCTGGTGCAAAGTCACTGATCTTACACAAAGAAGATGGCAACTCTACCGATTATACCATCATCTACAACACGCTTCAAAAAGACACTTCTAACTCTGAAAAAGAAGCGGTTGAACACATCTACCGTCAATTGCGTAACGCAGATCCACCAGACTACGAAACAGCCAAAGGCGTATTTGAGAAATTATTCTTCTCCGATGCGCGTTACGATCTTGGTGAGGTAGGTCGTTACCGTTTAAATAAAAAACTCAACCTTGAGACTTCTGAAGAGTCTCGTGTTTTGACCAAGAACGACATCATCTCTATCATTAAATATTTGATTGAGTTGATCAATTCGAAGGCAGATATCGATGATATCGACCACTTATCGAACAGACGCGTTCGTACTGTAGGCGAGCAGCTTTATGCACAATTTGGGGTTGGACTTGCACGTATGGCGCGCACCATCCGCGAACGCATGAATGTTCGCGATAACGAGGTCTTTACTCCCATTGACCTTATCAACGCCAAGACACTTTCTTCTGTTATCAATTCATTCTTCGGCACCAATCAGCTCTCTCAGTTCATGGACCAAACCAACCCATTGTCAGAGGTTACGCACAAGCGTCGTCTCTCTGCATTAGGTCCAGGTGGTCTGTCTCGTGAGCGTGCCGGTTTTGAGGTTCGTGACGTTCACTACACGCACTACGGTCGTTTGTGTACAATCGAAACGCCTGAAGGTCCAAACATTGGTCTGATTTCTTCTCTTTGTGTATTTGCAAAAGTGAACAAACTCGGTTTTATCGAAACACCATATCGTCGTGTAGACAACGGCCGTGTTGTTTTTGAAGAGAGCCCGATATACTTAGCTGCCGAAGAAGAAGATACTAAAACTATTGCACAAGCAAATGCCAAAATCGATGATAAAGGTAATTTCCTTTCTGAATTGGTGAAAGCCCGTTACGAAGGTGACTTCCCTGTTGTCGCCCCTGGCGACCTCAGCTTAATGGATGTTGGTGCCAACCAAATTGCCTCTATTGCAGCTTCGTCTATTCCTTTCCTCGAACACGATGATGCCAACCGTGCACTAATGGGCTCTAACATGCAGCGCCAAGCTGTTCCATTATTGCGTCCAAATGCACCTATCGTTGGTACCGGAATCGAGCAACTTGTAGCTAGAGATTCACGCGTTTTAATTAACGCAGAAGGCTCGGGTACTGTTGAGTATGTAGATGCAAACGAAATTGTTATTCGCTACGACTGGAATGACCAAGATAAATTGGTGAGTTTTGATAGTGAAGTAGCGCGTTATTCGTTGACCAAATTTATGAAAACCAACCAAAGTACTTGTATCAACCTCAAGCCAATTGTTCAAAAAGGCGACCGCGTTGAAAAAGGTCAAGTACTATGCGAAGGTTATGCAACACAATCTGGTGAACTAGCACTCGGTCAAAACCTTAAAGTGGCTTTCATGCCATGGAAAGGTTACAATTTCGAAGATGCGATCGTTATCTCTGAAAAAGTGGTACGTGACGACATCTTTACCTCTATCCATATCGATGAATATTCACTCGAAGTCCGCGATACCAAACGAGGCATGGAAGAATTGACCTCAGATATTCCAAATGTTTCTGAAGAGGCTACCAAAGACCTCGACGAAAACGGTTTAATTCGCATTGGAGCTGAGATCAAAGAAGGTGATATCCTCATTGGTAAAATCACGCCAAAAGGCGAAACCGATCCTTCCCCAGAAGAGAAACTTTTGCGCGCTATCTTTGGTGACAAAGCCGGCGATGTAAAAGATGCTTCTTTGAAAGCTGGTCCATCTTTGAGAGGTGTTGTCATTGAGAAAAAATTATTCTCTAGAGCAGTGAAAGACCGCAAATCAAAATCTCAAGATAAGCCTGTACTCGAAGCACTTGATGCGGACTATCAAAGAGATTTTGCAGCACTCCGTGACAAACTTGTCGACAAACTTCTTGTTATTCTCGGTGAGCAAAAATCTGCTGGTGTATTCAATAACTTTAAAGAAGAGTTGATCAAAAAAGGAACAAAGTTTAGTAACAAAGCACTCGCTGCATTGGACTACTCTATTGTAAATCCTTTGAATTGGAGTACTGATGCAGAAACCAATCAATTGATTTCTCGTGTAATCCACAACTTTAATATCAAAGCAAACGACCTTCTTGGTATTTACAAACGCAAAAAATTCCATATTTCTGTCGGTGATGAACTTCCTGCCGGAATCGTGAAATTAGCGAAAGTTTATGTTGCCAAAAAACGCAAGTTAAAGGTTGGTGATAAAATGGCGGGTCGTCACGGTAACAAGGGTATTGTGGCCAATATCGTTCGTCAAGAAGATATGCCATTCCTAGAAGACGGTACACCTGTCGATATCGTACTCAATCCACTTGGGGTTCCATCTCGTATGAACCTCGGTCAGATCTACGAAACAGTATTGGCATGGGCAGGCGAAAAACTAGGTGTTAAATTTGCTACACCAATTTTTGACGGTGCCAAACCAGAACAAATCAACGAATGGACCGACAAAGCAGGTGTTCCACGTTCAGGTAAAACTTACCTCTACGACGGCGGAACAGGGGAGCGTTTCCACCAACCAGCAACAGTCGGCATCATCTATATGTTGAAACTTTCTCACATGGTAGACGATAAAATGCACGCACGTTCAATCGGTCCATACTCACTTATTACCCAACAACCATTGGGTGTAAAGCTCAGTTTGGTGGTCAGCGTTTTGGTGAGATGGAAGTTTGGGCATTGGAAGCATTTGGTGCAGCCAATATCCTTCAAGAAATCCTCACTGTCAAATCTGATGACGTCATGGGTCGTGCTAAAGCATATGAAGCTATTGTAAAAGGTGACAACATTCCTGAACCAGGTATTCCTGAGTCTTTCAATGTATTGTTGCATGAATTACGTGGCTTGTGCCTTAACGTATCAATGGATTAAATCAAAGTACTAACGTAAATAGTCGAGATCAAATGGCTTTCAAAAAAGAAACCCCAAAAAAGCAAAGTAGCTTTAACAAAATCACTATCTCCTTGGCTTCACCCGAAGTCATTCTGGAGCACTCTAGTGGTGATGGGATATCAATACTGGACTCATCATCTTCAATAGTAAGAATAGTTTGATCTTTTGAAACTTTTGAGGTTACAGATAAATGAATTTTAGCAACAAATAATTTTCCAACAATATTTAATTGAGAAATATAATTATCGAAAAGTAGCTATCATAGATTTTGATGTACATCACGGTAATGGAACTCAAGATATTTTCTACGAAAATGAAAAA
>JALRJE010000002.1 GCA_023268965.1 Crocinitomicaceae bacterium | reverse complement strand
TGGTTATGTGCCAGAAAGATCAGTGGTGATACCAGGCTCCTACACCAAAAAATTTGCAGCTGGTGAATTTCAAGTGCCTTGTGCACTCATTATTGGCCAACGCAAAGCCTCTACAGACTTAAAAACTTCACTCAACGACGCCTTGCGCGAACACAATGTAGCTGTCTAATGAATCAAAAAATGCAACTCTGGAACACACTTGATAGGGCCTCTTTAGAAAAACAACTGCTTGCCATTGGGCACAAATACATTACCATTTCTTTTTATCAGTATGCGCACATCTTAGATCCGCAGGCGTTTAGAAATGACCTTTATCTCCATTGGACCAAACTTGACATCGTTGGACGAACCTACGTAGCCAAAGAAGGCATCAATGCGCAAATTGCAGTACCCACTGCCAATCTTGGTCTTTTTAGAGAGGAGCTCTACAAAATTGACTTTTTGAACGGAATCCGACTCAATTTTGCCGTTGACGACGCCGAGGCAGACTTCCCGTTCATCAAGCTCAAAATTAAAGTAAGATCCAAAATTTTGGCCGACGGCCTCAACGACACCACTTTTGATGTCACCAACAAGGGCGTGCATTTAGACGCCGAAACATTTAATCAACTCACCGACGACCCCAATACCCTACTGATCGATTTTCGCAATCATTACGAATGGGAAGTTGGGCATTTCAAAGGCGCTATTTTACCCGACGTAGATACATTTAGAGAATCATTGCCTTTTATCGAAGAAACCGTATTGAAGGGCAATGAAGATAAAAATATTGTGATGTATTGTACGGGAGGGGTTCGCTGCGAGAAAGCATCGGCGTGGTTCAAGCACCGCGGCTTTGCCAATGTGCACCAATTAGAAGGAGGCATCATTAAATACGCCAACGACTGTAAAGAAAAGGGTATCGAAAATAAATTTATTGGTAAAAACTTTGTTTTTGATGAACGCCGCGGCGAGCGCATCACACCAGATATCATCGCAGTTTGCCATCAGTGCGGAAACCCAGCAGACACCCACACCAATTGTGTCAATGATGCTTGCCATCTGTTGTTCATACAGTGTGAAGCTTGCAAAGAACAAATGGAGAATTGCTGTAGTTCGGCTTGCTTGGAAACAATCCATTTACCCTTAGAGATTCAAAAAGAACTCCGAAAAGGCCAAAACAAAAGTAACCTCATCTTTAAAAAAGGACGCTCTGCTTTACTACCCTTTCAAGGACACCCCAATAAACCAAAAGCGCTTGTTGAACTTGCGCTCAAAAAACATAAATTATGATTCTTTCTATTCGTTGGGCCGTAGATTCTCAATTAATTGATGGCTGGCGCACGCCCAATTTGTATGGGCTACTCTTTGTGTCTGGCATCGTTTTAGGCTATTTTGTCATTCGTAAAATGTTCAAAGCAGAGCAAATACAAGACAAAGTACTCGATACCCTTGTTACCTATATGGTCCTTGCCACTATTGTTGGCGCACGCCTTGGCCATGTTTTGTTTTATGGCCCTTATTGGGATCGTATAGAGAACGGACAAATTATTGACCGTGGTTATTTTTCTCACCCTGCTGACATCATTAAGATTTGGGAGGGTGGTTTGGCTAGCCATGGCGCGGCTATCGCCATTCTAATTGCCCTTTATTTTTTTTCAAAAAAAGTTTCCCAAAAATCCTATTTATGGATACTCGATCGAATTGTAGCACCAGTTGCTATTGCTGGCACCTTCATACGCTTGGGTAATTTGGTCAACCACGAAATGGTGGGTTATGTGACAGACGTACCTTGGGCATTTGAGTTTCAATATTTTTACAACGAGGCCATCGGCAATTACGACCCAACACCGCGGCATCCAGCTCAACTCTACGAGGCCATCTGTTATTTCATCTCATTTTGGATCTTGCTCTATCTGTATTGGAGGCTCAAAAAATGGCAGCAACCGGGCTTTGTATTTGGTAGTTTTTTAATCCTCATTTTTGGTGCACGCATTATTTGCGAGTTTTTCAAGTTAGGCCAAACTGCCCGAGATTACACCCTGATACTCAATACGGGGCAACTATTGAGTATTCCCTTAGTGCTTGCCGGTGTTTACTTCATCGTGAAAGCCTCAAAAAAACAAGAGCCCAGTACTTAGTGTAAAATTGACATTTTGAATATTGTTTGTGAATCATTTGTATATTTGTGACCGATAAAATAAGTAGTTATGTGTGCAAAAGCCGTTAAGAGTTCCGAGAAACCAAAATTTTCAAAAGAAACCTACGTAAAGTGGTATAAAGACATGCTTTTGATCAGGAAATTTGAGGACAAAACTGGTCAGTTGTATATCCAACAAAAATTTGGCGGATTCTGTCACTTATATATCGGTCAAGAAGCAATTGTAGTTGGAACGGCAAGTGCTTGCCAGCCAGGAGACAAACACATGACGGCTTACCGCGACCACGCACATCCAATTGCACTCGGGACCAACCCACGCGTACTCATGGCCGAATTATATGGCCGCAGCACGGGTTGTTCCAAAGGAAAAGGTGGTTCAATGCACTTTTTTGACAAAGAAGTCAACTTTATGGGTGGCCACGGAATTGTAGGAGCGCAGATCGGAATGGGCGCAGGTGTGGCCTTTGCTGAAATGTACAACGGCACCAAAAATGTGGCTTTTGTCTCCATGGGAGACGGCGCTGTTCGTCAAGGCATGCTACACGAAACGTTCAACATGGCCATGAACTGGAAAATTCCGGTCATCTTCATTATTGAAAACAACAATTACGCCATGGGAACCTCCGTAGAGCGCACCACCAACGTCACCGACCTCTCTCAAATCGGGCTCTCCTATCAGATGCCATCAAAAATTGTCAATGGCATGCGCCCAGAAGCAGTTCATGAAGCGATCGAAGAAGCAGCCACGCGTGCCAGAAATGGAGAAGGCCCTACGCTACTCGATATCCGTACGTATCGCTACAAAGGGCACTCGATGTCTGATCCGCAAAAATACCGCACCAAAGACGAAGTTTCTGAATGGATAGAACAAGACCCTATCGAGCATTGTTTACGCATTATTCAGGCACAGAAATGGCTCACTGAAGCAGAACTTTCTGAAATTGACGCTTGGGTTAAAAAAGAAGTAGAAGAATCTGTGGCTTTTGCCGAGAATTCACCATATCCAGAAGCGCATGAACTGTATGAAGACGTTTACACGCAAGCAGATTACCCTTATATCAAAGAATACTAAAACTCTAATATAAAGACATGGCTGAAGTAGTATACATGCCCAAATTAAGCGATACCATGACCGATGGTGTTGTTGCCACATGGACCAAAAACGTTGGCGATGCCGTGAAATCTGGCGAAGTTCTTGCCGAAATCGAAACGGACAAGGCTACTATGGAATTTGAATCATTTTACGATGGTGTTTTGTTGCATATAGGTGTTGAAACAGGTCAATCAGCACCCGTTAATAGTATTTTAGCCATTATCGGCGAAGCAGGAGAAGACATCTCTGGCTTATTGACTGCCTCTGCCCCTGCTGCTGCATCCGCTCCTGTTGCTGAGGCACCAACACCGAGCCCTGCGCCAGTTGCTGCAAGCGCTCCTTCGCCAAGCCCTGCCCCCGTTAGCGCTCCAATAGCCACTCCTGTTATTGCACACAACAGTTCAGAACGGGTTTTTGCATCTCCGTTGGCAAAAAAATTAGCTGCCGAACGCGGCATTTCTATTGAAGCTGTTGCCGGAACCGGAGAAAACGGACGCATTGTCAAACGAGATGTAGACCATTACGTTCCCTACACACCAGCCGCAAATGCAGCCTCCTATTCGGCAGCACCTACTGGCACTGTTTCTTTTACCGACGAACCCGTTTCACAAATGCGTAAAACGATTGCGCGTCGTTTGGCCGAAAGCAAATTTACAGCACCACATTTCTACCTTACTTTAGCAATTGACATGGATGCCGCTATTGCCACCAGAAAAGGACTCAATAGTATTGATGGCGTCAAGGTTTCATTCAACGATATGTTCATCAAAGCGGTGGCTATGGCACTACGCAAGCACCCTGCGGTCAATAGCGCCTGGATGGGAGACTTCATTCGCCGCAACACGCACATTAACATTGGTGTTGCAGTAGCCGTTGAAGACGGCCTACTTGTTCCGGTTGTGCGCTTTGCAGATGGCAAAGGCTTAACTCAAATTTCTGCGGAAGTGCGCGAGTACGCGCAAAAAGCAAAAGACAAAAAACTTCAACCTGCAGATTGGGAAGGGAATACCTTTACCATTTCTAACTTAGGGATGTTTGGCATCGAATCTTTTACTGCCATTGTAAACCCACCAGATGCTTGTATTTTGGCAATTGGCGGCATCAAAGAAGAACCTGTTGTTAAGAATGGACAGGTAGTGCCGGGCAACATCATGAAAGTAACACTTTCTTGTGACCACCGTGTGGTAGATGGCGCCTCCGGAGCAGCTTTCTTACAAACCTTTAAAACGTACATGGAGCAGCCAGCTGCCATGTTATTATAAAAGGACCTCTCATTCTTTCAATAGCAACATTGCTATAGATTTTTGTGAATAGCATGGACATCATTGTGGTTCTCCTCAATACGGTCTTTAATGACTTGTATAGACTTTGCCAAAATAATTAATTCAGGACTGGTGTGCTTGCGCAGCCAAAACCAGCTTTCTTGCTCGTGCTCTACAGCCATAGCGATATGATAGAGCACCTCGTACCCAAATTGCTGGAGCCACTTCTGTGCCTTTTCATCACCTTCTGCTGCAGCAATCATTGCCATTAGTTCGGGATAACCATTCTGCAACAACCACTTGCGCGCCGGATCATGCAAACGAATGGCTTGAGTTGCCATCCAAAGTTCTATGTAGCCGTTTTCTTGTAGCCAACTTTGAAGTGTCTGATGCCCTTCAACCGCCTTTGCCCATGCAAGGATAACCAATGAGGGATAAGATAGCGTTTGTTCTTTCATTTTAAAAAAACCATAATGCTACCCCAATGGCGGTAATGACACAAATAAGATCGACTAATAGCATGGTGCCGAGTGTGTAGTGCGTATTACGCACATTAATGGAGCCAAAATAAACGGCTATTACATAAAAAGTGGTTTCCGCTGAACATTGAAAAATCGAAGACAAACGTCCTGCTAAACTATCTGGCCCGAACTGATTCATGGCATCGAGCATAAAGCCACGAGAGCCCGAGCTACTAAATGGCCTGAGTAAAGCAACCGGCAGAGAATCAGTGATCTCTTTGCTTACGCCTACATACCTGAACGCCTCAGAGATACCACCCGCAATAAGTTCAAACAGGCCAGAATTTCTGAAGACCGAAATTGCCACGAGCATACCAAGTACATACGGGAAAATTTTAACGCCGGTATCGAGACCAGATCTTGCACCTTCTACAAAGGCATCAAAAACAGTTGTATCCTTTTCTTTAAATCTAGCTTCGTTTTTAAAGGCAAAAAGGAGGGTCAGTAAAATAATGGAGAAGAGTAAGATACCTGAAAAATTACCCGTAAAATAATTTTTCTCCACCAAATTGAGTGAGCCCACATAGAACAACAAACCAAATATTGCGCCAATAATAGCCATAATGACGCCCAAGAGCAACCCACTTTTAAAAGAAATGCGCTGGCGTAAACCAACAATAAAGAAAGCAGCAAGGGTACCTATAAAAGAGGTAATGATACAAGGAAGCATGACGTCAGCAGGATTTGCTGCATTAGCCGCTGCACGATAACCAATTATCGAGGTAGGTATGAGCGTAAGACCTGCAGCATGCAAACACAAGAACATGATTTGGGCATCTGAGGCCTTTTCTTTCTCGGGATTGAGTTCTTGAAGGCTTTCCATTGCTTTGAGGCCAAATGGTGTGGCGGCGGAGTCTAGGCCCAAAAAGTTAGCCGAAAAATTCATGGTCATGTAGGTAATAGAGGGGTGCCCAGCGGGCACCTGCGGAAACACCTTCAAAAAGAAAGGACTCAGGCGCTTGGCCAATCGTTCTGTAGCGCCAGAATCGATGAGCAATTGCATGATGCCCGCAAAGAAAGCAAGGTAAGCCATAAGGGGTAAAATCAGGTCAAATAAGCTGTTTTTGGCTGTTACCAACAAGCCATCTGATTTTTGAACACCCGAATAAACCTGCACTGTTTTTTCTTTCATGACATAGGTAGTATCTACGTCAGCAGGGTTGATATCTTGTACATAGGTTTGGTTGTCTGAGCGCGCTATCAGTTCGACATACTTTGCTGGCAATTTCCATTTATAGGTCTCGCCAATGAGCACAGGATCGTCTTTTTTTCCATTCAAAACATAGTCGATGCTATAAAATTGACCCGAAAAGACGGCAAATAATACAAAAAGAATAGAGCTGATGAAAATAATCAGCCAAAAGCGACTTAATACCATAGAACGAATTTGCACATTTTCTTTGGGACATCCTTCATTTGACAACAAAAAGTATAAACATATGTTAATGAAACGGTAGGCAGCAGTGCTGTAACTTTGCAATAAAAAAAATGATGAAAACAGTATTTCATGCGGCCAATTCGAGAGGTCATGCAGACCACGGTTGGTTAAACGCCAAACACTCCTTTAGTTTTGCTTCCTGGCACAATCCCGAGCGCATCCATTTTGGCATGTTGCGTGTACTCAATGACGACATCGTTGCGGGCGGAATGGGCTTTGGAAAACACCCCCACGACAACATGGAAATCATCACTATTCCACTAGCTGGGTCAATACAACACGAAGACAGCATGGGCTTCAGCGAAGTCATTCATGCAGGAGAAGTACAAGTGATGTCTGCCGGAACAGGTATTTACCATAGTGAATACAATCCGAGCCCAGACCAAGAATTGAACCTTTTCCAAATTTGGATTTTCCCTAAGCAAAAGCAAGTTGAACCGCGCTATGCACAAAGAAAATACGAATTAAACGAAGGTACTTTTACTGAGCTTGTCGGACCTGAAGAAAGTGGTATCTCCACCTGGATTCATCAAGACGCCTGGTTGTCCATGGGAACATTTAAGGCAGGAAGTTCACAAGAATACCAATTGAAAAGACAAGGGAACGGGATCTACCTGATGCTCGTTGAAGGTCAAATCAAAATTGGTGATGAGCTTTTGACGCAAAGGGATGCCATAGGCATTTCTCAAACCAACCAAATTCAAATAGAAATCGACGCGAACGCAAAAATTCTTGTGATTGAAGTCCCGATGAACTAAACAATTTCGAAAGCATATTTACACTGTTAATATCCAACATTTAAATGAACGACCAACTAATTGAAGCACTAGAGTGGCGCTATGCCACCAAAAAATACGACTCCTCTTTTCAGCTAGACCCAAAAGATAAGGCTACACTTGAACAAGTATTGCAACTTACACCCAGTAGCTATGGTCTTCAACCACTACATTATATTTGGCTCGAAGATCAAAAACTTCTGGAACAAACGAAAAATCTGGCCTGGAATCAGGAGCAAATTACAGATGCAGCAGCAGTTTTAGTACTTTGTACATTAACCACGTTGGATAGCACTTACCTCGATGCGCACATAGACCTCACCCGAGATACCCGTTCCATGCAAGAAGAACAAATCCAAGGATTTAGAGCACATCTCCATACAGCAATAGCAACAAAACCCAATCACGAAATTTTGTTATGGAATGACAAACAAGCCTACATTGCATTAGGACAGCTCCTCACAGCCTGTGCGCTATTGAAACTAGATGCAACTCCAATGGAAGGCTTTGATCCTAAGGCGCTAGACGAATTGCTAGCACTCGAAGAAAAAGGACTACACAGTGTTTTAATTTGTACAATTGGCAAGCGCGCAGAAAATGACCGCTACCAACACCTCAAAAAGGTAAGACGCCCCATTAAATCCCTTTTTACGACGCGCTAAATCTATTTTTATTTATATTTGAGCATGCGCGTCTTGCTCCTCCTTGTTGCCTATTTAGGCTGTTCCTTACTTCATATTTCTTGGGGAGCACCATTGATAAGTAGTGCAGATCAGCACGAGATAGCCCAAATTCAAAATGAACTCTTGCGTTCAAAAGGATGCATTACGCAAGAAATGCAACAGCGCTACCCTATTTACCAAATCAATGGAAAATGGTATCTGTCAATGCTTGGGCGCACGAATTCACAATTTAACAGCAAAGCACTTCAAGACCATTCCATTCTGTTTCAAAACCCTGTTGCTGGCATACTTACATTAAAAGTACCATGCCAACAATTGAGCGCTATTCAGCAATTAAATGGCATTGCCTACCTTCAAATTGCGGCCCGTATTCACAACAACCTTGACAAAGCCATCATTGACCTTCGGGCCGACTCCGTTCATTTAGGAATCGGTTTACCTCAAGGCTATGCTGGTAAAGATGTATTGATTGGAATAACCGATTGGGGCTTTGACTACACCCACCCTGTTTTTTATGACACCCTGCTTCAGCAACACCGCATTTATGCCGCATGGGACCAATACAAAAGCAGTGGACCTGCTCCAAATGGGTTTAATTACGGTACAGAATATAGCAACACGCAAAGCTTACTTGCTGCAGGTTCAGATACAGCAAACATATACAGTTATGGTACGCACGGAACACATGTTGCCGGAATTGCCGGTGGTGCTGGCGCAACCACAGCTTATCGTGGCGTAGCCTACGAAGCGCAGTTCTTGTTTGTTACTTTTTTAATCGACGAAGGCGCAGTCCTCGACGCTTGGCAATGGATGTATCAAAAAGCAATTGCTACCGATAAGCGTTTGGTCATCAATATGAGCTGGGGGCTATATCATTTTGGCACCCTAGACGGCAACTCATTGCTGAGTCAAGCCATTACCGCTTTTAGCAACCTGGGAGTGGTTTTTGTGAATTCTGGAGGCAACAATGGCAATGTCAATTTCCACCTCAAAAAAACCTTTGCCAATGATGTTTTAAAGTCGCGGATTGAATTCTATGATTACAACGCCAACCCAAACATGTGGGGCCAGAGCATTCACGCTTGGGGAGAAGTCGGGCAAAGCTTTTCGAATGGCATTATCGTCACCAATACCTCCAATGCAGTTTTGGCGCAAAGCCCCTTGTATAGCACGAGTCTTACTTCGAATTATGTGGACACCTTTTTAGTTGTCAATCAAGATACCATCTGGTATAATATCTCTGCAGATGCAGCGCATCCGTTAAACGGCAGGCCACAATTGCGCTTGCGCGTGAAAAACACGCATGCCAACCTTCGCGTCCAGCTTCACTCGACAGCAAGTTCTGGCACGGTACATTATTGGAACGTCACCGAACTGATTACAGAAGTAGGCAACTGGGGTATGGCCTTTTTAGCTGCGGGTACGGGCACCACTTCAGGTGACAATCAAAATGGTATTTCTGAGCCTTCTTGCGCCGACGACGTCATTAGCGTTGCTGCCTACGCAACACAATACGCCACCGCTTCGGGTTCTCTTGTTGGTGGAGCTCTGGCTTCCTTCTCTAGCAAGGGGCCTCGTTACGATGGCGCCATGAAACCGGATATTGCAGCGCCTGGTGTAGGTATTGCATCGGCGATATCCTCGTTCACAGATGGCAATTACACAAGTGTTGCCAACACCAACTTCAATAATACGACCTATCGTTTTGCCAAATTCTCGGGTACCTCAATGGCTTCTCCTATGGTAGCGGGTGTTGCTGCACTTATGCTAGAAGCCAATCCATACCTTTCTTCGGCACAAGTCAAAGAAATCATGATGCAAACCGCCAGACAAGACAACTATACAGGTGCCATTCCGAACGAAGGGAGCCCTTTATGGGGAGCCGGAAAAATCAATGCCTATGCGGCTGTGCAATTAGCTGTTCAAACACTAGGTGTTTTAGATACAAAACCACTAATAGAATGGTCCGTCTATCCAAATCCAGTACAACATTATTTACATTTTACGATTGTCGAGTTACCACCATTTGCAGAGGTCATTGCCTTAGATGGCAAACGCTATTGGGTAGCGATAGAAAATAGCAAAATGAGTGTTGACGAACTCCCAACAGGCGCTTATTACATTCGTTTACACCAAAACGGACGCATCCAACAAGCGCCGTTTATTAAAATCTAACATGGAAATTCGTCTTGCAAGCGCCCAAGAATTGCCAATTTTAGAAGATCTTGCGCGTCAAATTTGGCCCGGCACCTATGCCCATATCATTAGCCACGAACAGATCGATTTCATGCTCGACTGGATGTACAGTACAAGTGCGCTTCAAACACAAATGAACGAAGGTCACGAATTTTACATCTTGAGCGCGCAAAGCAAGGATATCGGTTTTATTGCCCTAGAACCGACAAATTATCAAAATCAGGCCAGTCTCAAGATCAATAAATTATATGTCCTAGCGGCGTTCCAGGGCAAAGGTGCGGGGCATTTGCTGCTCCAAAAAGCGATAGAAAGCGCACAAGTAGCGGGTATTGATCAACTCTTTTTACAAGTCAATAAAGCAAACTCTGCCGTTCAGTTCTATCTTAAAAAAGGCTTTGTGATTCGAGAAGAAGCCGTTTTTGATATCGGTAATGGTTTTGTAATGGATGACTACATCATGACTTTTTCGCGCTGAGTTTTTTGTATCTTCGTGAGTAAAAAATTGATCCATGCTAAAAATCGACATACACAGCCATATTCTGCCCAAAACAATGCCCAATTGGACACAGAAGTTTGGCTATGGCAAGTTCATCCATCTTGAACCCAACGCCGATGGCAGTGCAAATATGATGCAGGGCGGTCAGTTTTTTAGACGCATTGTGGAGAACTGTTGGGATGCACAACTCCGCATCGATGAATACAAGCCCTTCCATACGCAAGTGCAAGTGGTGTGCACCATCCCGGTTATGTTTTCTTATTGGGCCAAAACCCCAGATGCACTCGAACTCTCTGGCTTTCTCAACGACCACATAGCCGACCTCGTTGCGCGCTACCCCCTTAACTATATAGGCCTTGCTACCATTCCAATGCAAGATCCGGAAGCCGCTATTTTAGAACTTGAACGTGCAAAAACGATCGGACTTGTTGGCATTCAAATTGGCTCCAACATCAACGACGAAAACCTCAATGAAGAAAAGTTCTTCCCGATATTTGAAGCTTGCGCACGTTTGGGTATGGCCGTAATGATTCATCCTTGGCAAATGATGGGTTTTGACAGCATGAAAAAATATTGGCTACCTTGGTTAGTAGGCATGCCTGCAGAAACCTCTAGAGCAGCTTGTTCCCTTATCTTCGGCGGTGTTCTGGAACGCTTACCAGAACTTAGGGTATGTTTTTCTCATGCAGGCGGCTCTTTTTTACCTACGCTCGGCAGAATTGAACACGGTTTCAATTGCCGTCCTGACTTAGTTGCTACCGACAACCCGCACAACCCACGTACTTATCTAGGTAAATTTTGGGTGGATAGCATTACCCACGATATTGACGCACTGGAATACATCCTTAAAATGCAGGGGTCTAAACGCGTTTGTTTGGGAAGCGACTACCCTTTTCCGCTCGGAGACCTCGAAATTGGTCAATTTATCGAGGATAGCTCTTTGGATTTGGCCGTCAAGGAAGATATCTTTTGCAACGCCGCCCTCGAATGGCTTGCACTCGACAAAAGTCAATTTATCAATCAATAGCGTATTTGAGGCGTATCGTTACGCTTGCTGTTTTGCGACGCGAACTCGTATTAAAGCTCCCTCCCCATTCATATTCCTCTGAAGAATTCTCTGCAGTGATTTGAAACACACCCATGTCGGCTGTCTTGAGTTTCCCTAAGCTCCCGCCACCATTTTCGGCTATTTTCGCAGCGCGCTCGTGGGCATCTTTGGTTGCAGCCTCTATCATATTTAGTTTCAATTGCGCCAGTTTGGTGTAGAAATATTCTGGCGCTTCTGAGTTGAGCTCTATTCCTGCGTCTATAAGCTCTGACACCTGACGCGAGGTGCGCTCTACAATATTCACTTTTTTAGAACTGACCTTAATACTTTGCTGAAGCGCATATCCATCAAAAATACTTTGGCGAACATTGCCTTCTTCATCGTAAACCCTAGACCACTCCTTGGTGATGCCTGCAGCTTCGAAAACCATTTCTTCTTCACTAATACCTTGAGACTTTAAGTACGTTTTAACTTTTCGAATATCTGCATTTAATAAGGCATAGGCATCTTTGAGTTCATAACTCTTGCGCGAGAAAGACGCGCGCCAGACAATTAAATCTGAATCAAAGGATTTCTCACCCAAACCTATCACAGAAACAGTGTCGTCTGGTTTTCCTTTGGAAAGGTATGATTTACCTAAAATAGCACCAGTAAAAACAATTGCAACAGCAATTAGAATGGTGGCAAAATATTGCTTGATAAAGTTCATAAGCACAAAATTTAAAACTTGGAGTAATTATACGAAATACTAAACCAAGATAGTACTAATTTGTTACAGCAGTATGGAAAGAAAAAACATCGTTATTATTGGCGCGTCAAAAGGAATTGGTCTTGCCCTCGCCCAACAGCTCGCAGCAGAAGGCCATCAGGTTTTCGCCACCTATTCAAACACGCCTCCGAGCATACAGCATGCACACATCCACTGGCACCAACTAGACGTTTTGACACCAACGCCGCTCGACCTCCCAGAAATTTTAGATGGTTTGGTGTATTGCCCAGGCACGATCTCACTCAAGCCTTTTAATCGCTTTGGTATGGCAGATTTCCAAACAGACTACCAACTTCAAGTATTAGGCGCTATTCAAAGCATCCAATCGGCCCTTCCTGCACTTAAAAAAAGCAAGCAGGCGTCCGTAGTGCTTTTTTCAACGGTCGCCGTTCAACAAGGTTTGCCTTTCCATAGCTTGGTTTCGGCTTCTAAAGGGGCCATTGAAGGGCTTACAAGAGCACTTGCGGCTGAGTTTGCGCCTAAAATTCGCGTCAATGCCATAGCGCCATCTTTAACTGATACCCCACTGGCAGAAAACTTACTCAATTCAGATGCCAAGCGAGAAGCCAATGCAGCAAGGCATCCTTTAAAGCGCGTAGGTGAAGCAACAGATATTGCTCAAATGGCAGCATTCTTACTCAGCGATAACGCTTCTTGGATCAGCGGGCAAGTGCTGCACGTAGATGGTGGTATCTCGAGCTTACGCGTATGATACCACTGCGTAACTTAGCCGATATTTATGCACAAATAGATCAGTTCGACCCTATACATTACGGCAAAACTCGCAACTATTTATCTGGAGGCGTCAGTCAACTATCTCCCTATTTATCGAGAGGTATAATTAGTGTTCGGGACGTATACAACCGCCTTGTACAGCGAGGCTTCAAATTGTATCAAATGGAAGCCTTCGTAATGGAACTTTGCTGGAGAGAGCACGCGCAGCGTATTTGGCAGCACCACAACCCACAATTAGAAGTACGTGCACCCCAATTTTGGATCAAAAACGAAACACAAATCCCCCTTGAAATTCTTCAGGCCAATACAGGTATAGAAGCCATAGACGACGCTTTAAGTACACTACAAACCACGGGTTACTTACACAACCACCTGCGCATGTACATAGCAGCGCTCATGTGCAATCATTATGGTTGCCATTGGCGCACGGCTGCCAAATGGCTGTTTTCACAGCTTTGCGATGCTGATGCAGCAAGCAATCATTTGAGTTGGCAATGGGTTTGTGGGGCCAATGCACCTAAAGTCTATTACGCCAATCAAGAAAACATCAATAAATACTGCAACAGTGCACAAAGAGGAACGTTTCTCGATACCTCTTACGAGGTACTGGCCCATCTGAAAGTAGCATGTCAATGGGAAGATCCGGTCTATTCCTTTGAACCTTTACCCACTGACACCCTTCAAATAGATGCAAATGCGCCAACTTACATCTATACGCCGTATCACCTCGACCCAAATTGGAGATTGAACCAGCAGGGCAACCGTATTTTATTTTGGGACCTCACCCACTGGCAAGACTACCCTTTCACAGCCGATGTATATCACTGGATCAATGAACTGGCGCGTCTCAATATCCCGAATCTTCAAATCGTTGTCGGTACTTGGGCAACGTTTAAAGCGCAAATTAATCTAGACTTGGCCTTTACTAAGGAACACCCGCTCACTGCCATTTACGGCATTCAAAATGACGAAAGATCTTGGCTTTTAGCCAATTACCCGCAACAGCCGGGTTCTTTTTTCAACTTTTGGAAAAAAGTTCAAAAGCAACTCAAAAATGAACAGTGAGATCGGTATTGTTTGGTTCAAACGCGATTTAAGACTTACAGATCATGCACCACTAGACGCTGCTGAGCAAAGTGGCCTACCCTTGCTCTACCTTTGGATACTAGAGCCAGGTGAATGGGCCGCACCCGAGAACAGTTTGCGTCATTGGCAATTTCAGTGGCATTCCATCCAACAGATCAATCAAATCCTAGAACAAGCAGACCGAAAAATTACAACTGTCCATGCCAACGCTCTAGACGTCTTTACCACCCTTTTGGAACAATTTACGGTGCGCAAGGTATGGAGCTACCAGGAAGCAGGAACACCCCGAACTTTTGAACGAGACGCAGCACTCAAAAAGCGCTTGAAAAACAATGGAGTTGTTTGGCAAGAATTCCAACGAGATGGTATTATTCGCGGCCTCAAAGACCGCAAAAATTGGGACCGCGCTTGGTTTGGGTATGTCAATAGCCCAATTATTGAAAATACTTTTGAAAAAGGAAGATCGGTGGAATGGGAACACCATTTTCAGCTTCCAGAAAGTCATTACAAGCAAATTCAAGCCTACAACCCTCTCTTTCAGAAGGCCGGACCCCAGTACGCCGAAAAATATTTAGCAGATTTTCTTCAGAATCGCATCTTTGGTTATCAACGGGGAATCTCCAAACCTGCACTCAGTAGAAAAACATGTAGTCGGCTCTCGCCTTTTCTAGCATGGGGTAATCTTTCCGTCAGACAAGTAGTGCGGGCTACCTCGGCACACATGAACAAAGACCCCAAAAATAAATCCAACTTTGAGGCCTTTTTGACGCGTCTGCACTGGCACTGCCATTTTATTCAAAAATTTGAAACGGACTGTACTTATGCAACAACCTGTATCAATAAAGCATACGAAGGACTCCGTTATCCTAAAAACGAGGCATTTCTAGCCGCTTGGAAAGCTGGTCAAACTGGTTTTCCTCTGGTTGATGCCAACATGCGTTGCTTGCAACAAACAGGTTGGATCAACTTTCGCATGCGCGCCTTATTGGTTTCGTTTTTATGTCACAATTTAGTACAAGACTGGAAGGATGGCGTTCACCACATGGCACAACTCTTTTTGGATTTCGAACCCGGTATTCATTTTCCACAGTTTCAGATGCAAGCAGGCACAACCGGCGTTAACACCATTCGCGTATACAATCCTGTACACAACAGCTATAAACATGACCCCGCTGCACTTTTTATCAAACAATGGCTTCCTGAGCTTGCTCAATTGCCTTTAGCTTTTATACATGAACCTTGGAAAATGACGCAAATGGACATGGAACTACATGACTTTCAATTGGGACGAGATTACCCATTACCGATTGTAGATCCAAATGATTCAAGAAAAGAGGAACGCAAATTTTTATGGGATATCCGGAAAAGTGAAAAGTCGAAAAGTGAGGGCCAAAAAATTCTAAAGACATTAGTGCGGCCTTCAGCTGCGCGCCAGGTACCAAAACGCAAGCAAGCCAAGTCCGAAAGAAAACAAGACATTGAACCAAAACAAGGCCAATTGCCCTTGCTGTAGCAGCTGAAAATTTTCGTAAGAAAAGGTACTAAATGTGGACAAACCACCACAAAAGCCAACAAGAATCAGTGGTTGAATACTCGACCATTTTTCGGAATCTTTCATTTGAAAAACAACCCAAGCGAGCACCAAACTTGCCATTAGATTACTGAGTAGCGTTGCCCACGGAAACGAATGGGCTTGAAATGGCAACAATTTGGAGAAACCGTAACGCAGCACACTGCCCAAACCACCACCTAAGAACACCAAAAAAATACTGCTTAGTCCCATTTCTGAAGCAATTTAGCAAATAAAAACCGCTGAAACAAGTAACCTATCCCCAAACCTAAAAGCGCTCCGCATATGACATCTGAAGGAAAATGTACGCCTAAATAAACGCGGCTATAGGCAACCAAAAAAACATACAAACCAAGTGCGAAAATAAAAGCGTTATACTTTTTCAAATACGGGAGCAAAAACATAAAAACTGCAGTCAAATTGGCCGCGTGTGAGGACACAAATCCAAATTTTCCTCCTAAATAGGGGTTATTTGGGGCAATCATGTAGTAGCGCAACAAGTCGTGAATAAAGGGGTCGTGTGAAGGTCGTAAACGTTCAAAGTAAGCTTTGAAAACTTGGGTAGAAATCACATCGGTTAAGGAGACGACCACAAGGGTCGATAAAAAGAGAAGCGTTGTTTTTTTCCAAGAAAATTGCAATTTCAACAAATAGAGGATCAGCAAAGCCAAGGGAATATTGATCCATTTGGAGGAAAGGGCCCACATGCTTTGATCTAGCCACGGCGCATTGAACTGATTGATGCGCAAGAGTAAACTACGGTCGATGCGAAGTAAAAAATCAATCATGATTAAGGTGCTTCCAAATCAGGTCTTTGAGTTCTACAAGACCTTGCTGTGCAACTGAAGAAATGAATATATGCGGAAGTGTGGGTAATTCTTTGGTAATGGCAATCTTGAGTTCGTCGTCGAGCATATCTGACTTTGTAATGGCCAACATGCGCTCTTTGTGCAGAAGTTCAGGGTTGTATTGTTTGAGTTCGTTTAAAAGAATGTTGTATTCCTTTTGAATATCATCGGAGTCAGCTGCAATCATGAAAAGAAGGATAGAGTTTCGTTCTATATGACGCAAGAAACGCAAACCGAGACCTTTACCCGCATGCGCACCTTCAATGATACCGGGAATATCAGCCATAATAAATGAGCGGTAGTCTCGGTAAGAAACAATACCTAAGTTCGGGCGTAATGTAGTAAAAGGGTAATCACCGATTTCGGGCTGGGCTGCTGATAGCACAGAAAGCAAAGTGCTCTTACCCGCATTTGGGAAGCCGACCAAACCTACATCAGCTAAAATTTTAAGTTCGAGGATTTTCCAGCTTTCTATGCCCTCTTCTCCTGGCTGCGCATACCGAGGTGTTTGGTTCGTGGGAGACTTAAAATTATTGTTACCCATACCGCCGCGACCGCCGCGTTGGATAATGCGCTCCTCGCCCTCCTCTGTGATTTCAAAAAGTACTTCGCCGGTTTCACCGTCCTTCGCTAAGGTCCCGAGCGGAACATCTATATATACATCTTCTCCTTGCGAACCAGTTTTGAGATTGCCGGCACCATGGGCACCATGACCAGCTTTGATGTGTTTTTTGAACTTGAGGTGCAGAAGAGTCCAGAGTTGTTTGTTGCCGCGCAAAATAATGTGTCCGCCGCGTCCGCCGTCACCTCCGTCGGGCCCGCCCTTTGGAATGTATTTTTCTCGGCGAAAATGCGTTGAACCGCCACCACCGTTTCCGGAGGTACAGTGAATTTTTACGTAATCAACAAAGTTGTCTGAAGCCATGTATTAGTTTGTATCAATGGCAGAGAATAATCGTTGGGTGATGTCATCGATGCTACCAATGCCATCGATGGCAATAAATTTGTTTTGTGTTTGGTAAAATGCTTTTACTGGAGCGGTTTCTTGTTTGTATACAGCAATCCGTTTTTCGATGACCGCAGGGTCTGCGTCGTCTGGACGACCCGATACTTCAGCTCTTTTGAGCAAGCGTGTTTTGAGTTCGTTTTCTTCAACCTCTAGGGCCAGCATGAGTGAGATTTCGGTTTGTAAACTCGCTAAAAACTCGTCTAAAGCTATTGCTTGTGCATTGGTGCGCGGAAAACCGTCAAAAATAAACCCTTTTGGGGCCGCATGTTTTACAACTTCAGATCGCAACATATTGATTGTGACCTCATCTGGAACCAGCTGCCCAGCTTCCATGTAGCTCTTGGCTAATTTGCCCAGCTCTGTTTCGCCTTTGATATTGGCGCGAAAGACATCGCCGGTTGACAAATGCACAAGACCATATTTTTCGATAAGTCTTTCGGATTGGGTTCCTTTACCTGCTCCTGGAGGGCCAAAAAGTACAATATTTAACATAACTACTGAATTAATTGATAAACGGCTGGGAGTTCGCGACCGCCTTCTTTGTAGTCTAGGCCGTAGCCTACCACAAAACGATCGTCTATTTCAAAGCCGATATAACTAGGTTGTTGTTTTCCTTTATAAGATTGGGGTTTAAGTAAGAGTGTGCAAATGGCAATTGAGGCTGGCTGTTCAGATTGCAGCAACTTGACTATTTTATCCATAGTGACACCCGTATCGAGAATGTCTTCAAGCACGATGACATGTCGGTTGTGTAGTGAAGTTTGCAAACCTATGAGTTCATCTACCCGACCACTAGACTGCGTACCCACGTAAGAACTTACTTTGACAAAAGTGAGTTCGGGCTTACAGCTAAGTTGTTTGAATAAGTCTGAGGCAAACATGAAGGCACCGTTCAAAACCACTAAAAAAATAGGGTCCTTACCGTTAAAGTCAGTACTTAACTGGCTAGCAATTTCTTTTATTCGCGTTTGTATGGTCGTTTCCGAAATGAAGGGCGCAAAAGAAAGATCGTGTATGTGAACCGCTGTACGCATCGTTATACAAAGGTACAATTTTAAACGTATCTTTGCTGCATGACAAAAACATGGTACGGTAGGGAACTACAAATCGGCGTGCTCGGCGGAGGTCAATTGGGGAGAATGCTCATCCAAGCAGCCAATAGTTTTGACATTCAATTGCACATGCTAGACCCCGACCCAACTGCCCCATGTGCTCAAATTGCCTATAGCTTCCAAGTAGGATCACTCACCGACTACAACACAATTATGGCCTTTGGTCAAGATAAAGACCTGCTTACGGTAGAAATCGAAAACGTCAATACCGATGCGCTTCGTGCGCTCGAAAAGCAGGGTGTTAAAGTATATCCTCAACCACATATTTTAGAACTTATTCGAGATAAAGGCTTACAAAAGCAGTTTTACCTCGACCATCAAATTCCAACTGCTCCCTTTATTTTTTGGGATACAAATAATAAAGGCAAGCTTCCCTTTGAATTCCCTGTAGTCCATAAACTTAGAACAGGGGGTTATGACGGAAAAGGCGTTCAGATTGTCAAAAACCAGCAGGCATTCGAACATCGTTTTGAGGCGCCTTCTATCATCGAGGCCTGTATTCCATTTGTGAAAGAACTTTCTGTGATCGTAGCGCGCAACGCAGACCTTCAAACCAAGTGTTTCCCATTGGTGGAATGCGAATTCAATCCAGAAGCTAATTTGGTGGAGTTTTTATTTTCACCGGCAGCGGTCTCAACAGAAATAGAGGTGCAAGCCAAAGCTATTGCCATTGACATCATTGAAAAACTCGACATGATCGGTATACTTGCCGTCGAATTATTTCTAACGGCTGAGGGAGAGCTACTCGTTAATGAAATTGCCCCTAGACCACACAACAGCGGCCATCATACCATTGAAATTGCGCGCTGTTCACAATTTGAGCAGCACCTTCGCGCTATTTTAAACCTCCCTTTAGGTGATACCGATTTACACAGCGCAGGTGCGATGCTGAATCTCGTCGGCGAAAAAGGTCAAGAAGGGCCTGTCTATTACGAAGGCCTTGAAGAAATCCTAAAAATACCAGGCGTTCATCCGCATTTGTATGGAAAGGCGCAAACCAAACCATTCCGCAAGATGGGACATATCACCATCAGTGCAGGGCATATGACTGAAGTTCGCGCAAAAGCCCAAATTGTAAAAGACACCATTAAGGTACTTGCTAAAAAATAAAAAGAGCCGCAAATGCAGCTCTTTTTAATGGTTAAATTGAAGGGTATTCAGCTTATCTGATAACCAGTTTCTTTTGAATGCGCTCACCATTCATTTGCATTTCAATAATGTAAAGCCCTGGAGCAAAATTGGTCGTATTTAGGCCAATCTCAAAATCACCTTGCAAGCTACCAAACTGGCGGGCCTGAAGAATGCCGCCTTTAGCATCGAGCACGCGAACACTTACTGGTGCAGCTGTAGGGATATGCAGTGTAATATTTGCGAAATCTGAAGCTGGGTTTGGCGCAACGGTTAACATCTGTGCTAAGTTGGTAAAACTAATTTCTTGTAATCCGGTCACAAATCCATTCTGAATTGCTTCATTGATGGTGGTATACCCTGCATTATCTATTTTTCCTTGAGGATCGATGAGCATACCAACAATATGCATTTGGGTTTCATCCCAGTTTGCAGGAAGGGTAAAACTAAAATTAGCAGTGTAGGTATCGCCTACTGTAGTTGTAGCAGCAATAACACCTGTTTGTCCGGTAAAGCTTGGTGCAATAGCACGTGCAACGTGGTCATAAACCATCTGAGCAGCCGGAACCGAACTTGGCAAGTTCTCGTAACCACCCATCACACCGTTATTGCCTCCAGCATAGGCATTTGCTTGGTTATACCCAGCGCCGGTTCCCGTAACACCATCTTCGGTGAGTGCACAGGCCACTTTATACGAACCATTCGTAGCTTGTAGCATTTCTGTCCTGACCGAAATATTGAGTAAACGCGTAGATGGATCATAGGTTGCGCCATTTGTTAGCACTCCTTTCGGAGCAGTTTGCAAACGGGTAAAGAAATCAGAACTCATTTGCGACGGATCTACATCACCCAAACGATCGACGACGGAACTTGGGTAACCACCGATGAGCGTACCTATTCCTGCGTCATAGTCGGCAACCACCATAGGATCGCCATTGTGTACGGCAATTCCAGCCCAAAACCCATCGTACTGATTGGCAAACAAATCCATAAAGACCGCACCTCGTGGGCACCACTGACACCATGTACCTGTGGCTTCTTCTCCAACTACAATTTTACCTGCTGCCGGAACAACAGGATCTACCGCTTGGGTAAGCGTATTGTCATTGGCGTTGGCGTCGTTTCCACCATTGATATTACTGATCGTAACTACGGCATTATTGAGCCCTGCTGCCAGAGAGATATTTGGAATAGACAGCTCATAACTAGAGATACTTGCAACATTTACACCGGTAATGTTTTGTGCGTAGTTTTGGCCATTGTAAGCCAAATTTACATCAAATGAAGTCAGTGGATTTTGGCCCGCATTCAAAATAGAAACTGTAGGACTCACATTTTGACCTGCAATATTTCCACCCATGTCCAAGGAGGCAACCATTGCGTTGAGCCCTAACAAGGTATATGTTTGATGATCAAAAGTCACGTTGTCCATGAAAAATTGATTGTTCTGCAACGGAAAATAGTCAGCAGAAGCAACTGTATTTATACCATTCACCCAAGTACCCACTAATTGGTTGTTGATGTATGCCTTCCAAACATGAAGTGTAAGATTGGCCTCAATCTTCAAATTGAACCAAGTTGCTTCAGGGTAGGTCGTTAGACAAAGGTTTGGCGTTGAACCGTCGTCGATTGCCAACTCACCTGCGTCCATATGGACGTTTAATGCCCATAAAGAACCAATTGCCTGGGCACCTTGTAGATTAAAATAAGCACCTTTTCCAGCATTCACATAAAAATCTGAACTCAAAGTGAAAATACCCGAATTGTAGAGCTGCCCAAAGGAAAGGACTACATCTTGAGGGCCTCCGCTTGCGAAAGTCGAAGAAAAATAGACAGAATGAGGTGCGCTAGCCGCTTGATTATTAGTCGTGGCCACATCTTCTGCTCCTCCCTGAGAACCAGACCAAGTGGTCCAGTTAGTGGATTGCGGGCCAATAAAGGAGCCCAGGGCATAGTTGTCAAAATTGTCTGAGAAAATTTGGGCCGAGGCCAATTGGGCACTTAAGATACCCGTCAGGAGAAGCATGTTCTTTTTCATCGTTTGGCTTGTTTAAGAGCCAAAAGTTAAATAAATGGATCGAATAAAACTAATTTATGACTGAACTTTAGACAGATAGCGCAACACCTCAGCTGCCCCCATTAAACCAAAAAGAGCAGGCATGTAACTTACGGTACCATAAAAACTCTTCTTGTAGCGGGTACCATCGGTCATCTTTAAAGAATGTGGTTGCTGAACCTCCGTTGAAAAAACGACTTTCACCCCACGATACGAAGCATTTTTTCGCTTCATGCGCTTCTTGATATGGGCACCCAATTTGCAGCCAGAAAGTTGCTCCATATTGGCAACGCGAACCTGCGCAGGATCTGTTTTGCCACCTGCTCCCATATGTGAAATGATTTTTATCTTCAGTCTTTTACAAGCTAAAATCCATTCGAGTTTAGGGGTTACTGAATCGATACAATCCATCACATAATTTGGTCTGTCCTTTTCTAGTATCTGCCAAACGCGTGCTGGCAAAACAAACTCTTCAATGACAGTCAGTTGACAATCCGGATTGATTTCTCGAATCCTTTGTGCCAGAACAACAGCTTTATTTTGACCTAAAGTAGAGTCGAGTGCAGTAAGTTGGCGATTTTTATTGGAGGCATCAAATGCATCGCCATCGATGATGGTCATGTGTCCGATGCCTGCTCTGGCAATAAATTCAGCGGCATAAGAGCCAATGCCGCCGAGGCCAACAATTAATACGTGTGCCTCTTTGAGCTGCTGCATACTTTGTGGACTCAGCAGCAGTTCGGTTCTTTCAAGCCAGTTTGTCATTTTCCGATTTTTCGAGGCAAAATTACTATATTCGGCAGGTAAACTAAAATTACTATATGGAAAATACAAAGAAGAAGGGTCACCCAACAGGGCTGTGGTATTTGTTCGGGACTGAAATGTGGGAAAGATTTGGGTATTATTTAATGCTCGGAATTTTCTCGTTGTACATGATTGACGGCTGGAATAACGGTGGAATGGGCTTTGATGCCGAGAAAAAATCTGACATCTACGGAACGTACTTAGGCTTGGTGTATCTCACGCCGTTTATTGGTGGTTTATTGGCAGACCGCATTTTAGGATATCGCCGCTCCATTATCATTGGCGGCTTAATGATGTCTGCAGGTTATTTTGCGCTTTCATTACACAGCGAAACTTCTTTCTACATCGCACTTCTTCTGATCATCCTAGGAAATGGTTTTTTCAAGCCAAATATTTCTACCCTAGTTGGTAACCTCTATTCAAATGATGAATTGAAAGACAAAAAAGATGCTGGTTATAACATCTTTTATATGGGAATCAACATCGGGGCTTTCATCTGTAACTTCGTAGCGGCCTACATGCGCATCAACTATGGTTGGGGACACGCTTTTGCTGCAGCTGGTGTCGGTATGCTTATTGGTGTTGGGGTTTTCTTATTGGGCACCAAACACATCAAACCTGTCGATGTGGTCAAACCAGTTCAAGATTCAGACATGCCTACGATGAAAATTCTTTCTTACACAGTTTTACCAATGTTCGTTTTTGGTATTTTAGGATATGTGATACCTGGAAATTTCCTTGGGTCTGATACCAACGATGCGTTTATTATTGGTTGCTTACCTGTCATTGCTTTCTTTATTTACCTTGCCTTTACAGGAGATGCCAAAGAAAGCCGCGCCATTAAAGCTTTGTTAGCTGTTTTTGCTTGTGTCATTCTGTTCTTTGCGATTTTCCACCAAAATGGAGATGCACTAACGGTATGGGCAGAAGACCACACAGATCGCGAAATGAGCGCAGGCGTCGCTGATGTTGCTGATAAACTCGGGATGGCTCAAATTGTAGTCAATAATAAAATTGTAAGTGCACCAGCAGCTGAATTCACGGCTTCAATTGATTCTTTACGCAAGGTTGAAAAGAAAATGCCAGCTGTTTCCAAAAAAGAAATCAAAGCAAAATCTGATTATTCGGCAAATATTTCTCAACTTGAAAAATCAAGAAAATACTTTGAAACACTTCCAGCTGACAAAGTGCCAGCAGAAGGAAAAGACTTGAAACTATATTCAACTGAGCTTTATCAATCCATGAATCCGTTCTGGGTTGTGGTACTTACACCAGTAGTTGTCGGGTTCTTTGGTTGGATGCGTCGCCGCAAGCGTGAACCATCTACGCCAACTAAAATCGCAATCGGTTTAGTCATTACTGCGCTTTCTGCACTCGTAATGGTTGGTGCGGTTTTCGCAACCAACGACATGACACTCAAAGCTGGCTCAATGTGGCTGTTTGCTTCTTACGGTGTCATTACCGTTGGTGAGCTTTGCCTCTCTCCAATGGGTCTTTCGCTCGTTTCTAAGCTTTCACCTCCGCGCATTACCGCACTCATGATGGGTGGTTATTTCTTGGCTATTTCTGTAGGAAACAAACTATCAGGTATGCTCTCTAGTCTTTGGGAAAAGTTCCCACAAAAAGAAAACTTCTTCTACCTCAACTTTGGCCTTGTATTGGCAGCCGCCATCATTTTGATTTTAATGTTAAAATGGCTCAATAGCGTCATGCGTGAAAACAATGTTCAGTAAGACGTTTTGATCAATTGAATTTTAGAAAGGCCCCAATCGGGGCCTTTTTTTATTATCTTCACTTTATGAACACACTAGATTCTATCCAAGACTTTAAAGGCACCTACCCCAAACAATTATGGAGCCTCTTTTTTACAGAAATGTGGGAACGCTTTTGTTTTTATGGTAACCGCGGTATGCTCATGATTTTCATGACAGACATTTTGTTATTCAAAGAGGGTGATGCTAATTTAAAGTACGGAGCGATCCAAGCATTTGTTTATGCCTTTACTTTTATCGGTGGTTTGTTTGCCGACAAAATACTTGGTTTTCAAAAATCATTACTTTGGGGTGGTGCACTGATGATACTTGGTAGCACTATTTTGGGCATTGATGCAGCAAACTACTTCTTTTATGGCATCTGCCTCATTATTGTCGGTACAGGTTTCTTCAAGCCGAATATATCAACAATGGTCGGCGAGCTCTACAAACCCGGAGATGTTCGTCGCGATGCAGGTTTTAGTTTGTTTTATGCAGGCATTAATATAGGCGCCCTACTCGGTGGCGGCCTATGTGTTTATGTAGGGAAGTCTTATAGCTGGAATCTTGCGTTCTTGTTATCAGGGATTTTCATGGCCATCGGACTACTCAACTTCTTATTAACGCGCAAAAATCTTGGGCCGATTGGCTTGGCTCCAAATGTGGTGAATCCGGGCAATATGAAACGCAATCAAAATCTGGTTTACGCTGGCACACTGTTGTCATTACCATTGGTTTATATCATGATCAAGAATACGGCATACACCGATATTTTCATGTACATCATTGGCCCTCTCACCTTGATTTTCTTGCTTTTCGAAATGAAAAAACTCGACGGGGCACAAATCAAACAATTGTTTGCAGCACTCATCTTCATCTTTTTAAGTATTGTATTTTGGGCATTCTTTGAGCAAAGTGGTGGCTCATTAAGTCTCGTTGCCCGTGATTTACTAAGCAACGACTTAGGCCTGATTCAGATCGATCCAAATGTCGTCAACAACAGTGCCAATTCTTTATTTGTAATCCTACTCAGCACGGCAATTGGTGGGCTATGGATCTATCTCAAGAAGAAAAATATCGAACCTAACTACTATCAAAAATTTGGTTTTGCCTTTTTATTTCTTGGCTTAGCGTTCTATATTTTCTATGCGCTGCGTTTTTATCTCAACAGTGAAGGCATGGCCTCTTTGTGGTTATTTACCTTGGCATATTTAGTTATTTCTGTCGGTGAATTATTCCTTTCACCAATAGGCCTTTCTCTCATGACAAAACTTTCCCCTAAACACCTTTGGGGTATCATGATGGGGATGTGGTTCTTGGCTTCCGCTTATGGGCAATATTTTGCTGGAATTCTAGGTGCAGGAATGGCTGACCCAGACGAACACGCCAGTTTGGCACAAAGACTCGATGGTTACACGCAAGGTTACCTTCAATTGGCAATTTATGCATTTATTACTGGCATAATCGTTATTTCGGCTTCCCGCTGGCTCAAAGACCTCATGCAGGCAGACTCAGCACCAAAGGCTTAACAGAGTCGCTTCTGCACCAAAGCAGCTACCTTCTGATAAAAATGTTGCGGCTGGTAGGTGCGCCATTCGATTTCTTCGAGTTCGCCGCCAATCACAAAATAGTGGTCAATACCCACCTGTTCAAACTCTCGAATGACGTGGTCGTGGAAGTTGACCATGGCTATCCAGCCGTCTTCGACGTCATCGAACCACTCTTCGTAATAACAGTCATCTGAATGATGAAAATTGAGCACATTTTCTCCAATCAAAATAAACGCCGTAATTCCGGATTCAATCAACAGATCAATGACCTCTCTCTTCAATAGCATGATATCGTTTTCAATGGCATCGTTCCATTCTCCAATGAGTTCAATAATGGCAAACTGCTCGTCGTAGTCAACAAAGAGAATCTTGATAAATAAGGTTGGTGAGCCGAATTCATCCCATTGCGGATGAATGTAAAAATTATAAATGGTGTTGCTAAATGCAAATTCGCTGTACTCACGGCCATAAAAAGGAGAGCTGGGGTCTTCGTCGGCGATGTAATAACCACGCCAATTGTAAAAGGGTTCAACGAAATGCATGCCGCAAAATTACAAGGAATCTCTTAACTTTGCCGTGTGGGAAAAGATAAGTTAAAACGATTTGCAGCCATTAAAACGTTTGCAAACGTTCACGAGCCCGTCATGGGCGAGCCTTTCGCTTTGAAGGGCAAATGGAGACAAGAAGTTTTTGGTAACAACAACCCAATTATTTTAGAATTAGGTTGCGGTAAAGGTGAATACGCAGTTGGGATGGGTCGTCATTTTGCAGCGCAGAATTTCATTGGCGTAGACCTCAAAGGCAACCGCATTTATATCGGTGCCAAAGAGGCACTCGAATCCAATCTTGCAAACGTTGCCTTTTTGCGTACCCGTATCGATTTTATCCTCGATTACTTCGAAGAGGGAGAAGTCGACGAAATTTGGCTCACGTTTTCGGACCCTCAACCCCAAAAAGCACGCAAAAGGCTATCTTCGCCGATTTTTACGGCGCGCTATAAAAAGATCTTGAAACCTGGAGGCATCATACACATGAAAACCGATTCCGATGTGCTCTTCGATTACACCCTCGAACAAATTGAAGAACACGGCCATCATATGTTGGCGTGCTACCCCGACCTCTACGCCAATTTACCCGCAGATCTGGATACAAAAACCCGAGAAATTTTTCATATCAAAACCTATTACGAGACCCTTTTTAGCAAGCGGGGCCACGTCATCAAATATTGTAAATTCAGACTAAAGGACTAACGCTTTGGTTTATTTTTAGCGAATGAGCGTATAGTTGGCATAATTGGTATCAATGCCCATCCATTTCAGGATATTTTTGAGTCGGTTTTTTAGCGTGCGTTTGCGCCGGCTAATATCTACATCAAAATTCCAGTTTCGCTCAGACAGCCGTTCAGCAATCCATTGGGGGTGTGTACCCTCAAAGCGGGCAAGCTCATGGATATGATCTTCGTAATCAAAAGCATCTGTTACCTTAATGTTTTTCTCGAGCCAGGCGTCGTCGTGCCAAAGCTTATGAAAGTGCTCTTGTTTGCGCTGCATGGCTCGGGGGTCCTTGACCCATCCGTAGTGAAACACGCGTGCGTTGGCAGCAGCTACTTTGAGTTTTTGATCAGGGGTTTTGCGAAACCCTTGCGCATCGCGAAAAGAAAAAACACCCCTTCCTGGCTTGATTACTCTTATTTCCTTTTTATACCAATTGTTAGACACGCCAATGTAATCGTAAGTGCCGTAAAAATGAAGGTAATCAAACAACAAACCATCTACCTCTTGATCGTGCTGAAAACGAGTCATTGCTTTTAAAATTTGCGGATGGTCATCTTGATGCATGACTTCATCGCCTTGGATGTAAATAGCCCAATCGGCAGCTGGGTCTATAGCTGCAAGTGCTTTGTCGGTCTCGACGGCAAGTACTCGGCCGTTTTCTCGAAGGGAGTCGTCCCAGGTGGTTTGAATAATTTTGACTTTCGGATCTATGTTTTGTATGAGACCTAGGGTGTCGTCGTCGGAGTTACCCACCGCTACAATCACTTCGTCGCAGAGAGGTAAAATAGATTGAATAGAGGCTACGATCGGATAATCGAGGAGTATGGCATTTCGAATAAAGGTAAAGCCGCTGACTTTCAAGCTTTATTTATCTAGTACTTTAGGGATTCTAAAATAGTCTGAATCTTTTTTAGGGGCATTGCGCAGTGCCTCTTCATGGCTAACGCTTTGTGCGACTTCATCGTTGCGCAATCTATTGACCTCCTCGGACATAAAAATGAGGGGTTCAACACCGGTAGTATCGAGCTCAGAGAGTTTGTCTACAAAAGCAATCATGCGTTGCATATCTTGACGAATGGCCTCTTTTTGAGGACCGGCAAAAGACAACCTAGACAGGTGCGCAATATGATCGATAAGGGCTTCGTTGACTTCCATAAGACAAAGTTACACTTTTTTAAATAGTTGTGGATGAGCTGCTCGAATAGGTGCTTCAATTATATCAAAGCATTTAGCACTCAGTGCCTCTAAACTTGAACTTTGAATTTCTTCTGTACCAATGAAAGGATGAATGAATACCTCAACCACTCCAGGATGCGCAGGCCCTAGTAGCTGCGTTGGATCCGAGAATAAATGAAAATTCTGCGTAAAGGTCAGCGGAACGATTGGAACATTCAAATTTTGGGCCAAGCGAAATGCACCATTTTTAAATGGTATCATTTGTGGAATATTCTCTTCAGGAATGGTTCCTTCCGGAAAAATAACAATAGACCAACCTTCTTGCATTGCTTTTTGAGCTTGCACCAATGCTTGCCCGGCTCTAGATTTATCTTTGCG
>JALRJE010000045.1 GCA_023268965.1 Crocinitomicaceae bacterium | reverse complement strand
ATACCAGTTTTACCTGGGTTGATGCTCATTTTGTCAAACATGAAGTGCGTGACAAGCTTGTCTTGTTGTGCGTAGGATGTAAACAACAAAACAGAAAAAGCAGCAGTTAGTAGTCTGTTATTCAATAGCATAAGCTTAGTTTAGCATGTATAAAGTCATCGCATTTTCATAGTATACGACAATTTAAGGTGCTAAAGTAAAGAATTCTTATGATAAATAAAAGGCTTTTTTAATAAAAGCTTAACCCAATTTTTGATAAGTCTTCCACCATAAATCAGGCAACTCATTATTCATCGCGTTATCATAGTCCGACTTATTACAAGGTACTAAGTGATGTCGCTGGTAGCGGGAACCTTGTTGAGGGGGGTATGGGACTTCCATCCACCAGCGAGCTGATTTATTGCTTTTGAAAAAAACAAGCTCCCTGGACACTTGATCCATGAAAACAGTAAACTTGGTATAATCTGTTTTACTGCCAAATGGAAAATCTCCTACTCTTGCAAAATAACCTTGAAGAAAATACCAAATTCCTTCTGCCAATAGCGCTGCACCTGTCTGACCTAATTGGACTTCACTAAAGAATCCAATGCTGGTTGCTTTGTCTGAAATTCCGGCATACTTCGCAATCTGACAAAATTGAGCTGCAGTAAATCCGTTTGGCGCGCCGGATGCACTGCCAAGCTCTGCGGTTTTGATGGATTCAATATCAACACTAATGATGTCTGCATTGCGTAAGTGGGGTTCTGCCAAGCGGAAGTCTTGATTGAATTCACCTAAGCGACAAATATCAAAAAACAATTTGTCAAAAAGCTCTTGTTCTGCTGCGGCGGCATAAGGTTGTTGCAACCCAATAATAGCATGATTAAATAAATAACATGGCCGCTGCAAAAGCATATGACTGAGGTAATTTTTTGAGTTCAGTTCTGCTTCTGTTGCGCCGATATCAATGCTTCTATCAATACTGCAGGTGTTGACAAGTTGTTCGAGGCGTTCGTAACCTTGATATAAAGCCATGGTCAGGTCTTGACTACCACCAATAACGATCGGAATAATATTTTTTTTAACGAGTTCACTTACAACACTTGCTACGGCAAAGTAGGTATCAGTGAGTGTGGCTCCGGGTTCTATAGTGCCGAGATCATAAATTGGTTTGGTCCAATTTGATTCTGGATGAAGTTGATAAAATGTAGATCTAAATGCGGGCATAGAGATTTGATCTTTTGCTGCTCCGCGGTATTCAGGAACCGAAAAAATAGCACAACCTGGGCCGGTTAAATCCGGAAAATCAGCTTGATAACTGATCATTTGTGCGCCTAATTGCCGTTCAGTAAAAGGTGTAGCAACTGAGATGGGCTGAAAGTAGATAGAAAGATCGATCATGCTTCAAGGATTTTAGCAATATTTGGTTTGAAATAGAGCTCAGATTTTAAAACCTTGCCATCTGCTCTATAAATGGCTTTCCCATTTGCGTCGAGCTTACTCATGTTTGAACGCTGAATTTCCTCAAAAACTTCGGTTATTTTGTCTTGGAGGCCATGACGCAAAATGGTGCCGCATAAAATATAAAGTTGATCGCCAAGGGCATCGGCTATCTCTACTATATCTCCGTTTTTGGCAGCTTCCAAATACTCTTCGTTTTCTTCCTTCATGAGATCAAAACGCAATTGAACATCTGTTTGAGCTAATTGGGCAGTTGGCTCGTGGTTGTTTTGAATACCGAATGCATCGTGAAAACGTGCTACCTCAGCAATAATATTTTTGAATTCCATAATTAATAATTGAGTAAATTGGAGATCGCTTCTTTCACTTTATCTGCATTTGGCAACATGGCTGACTCTAAAGTTGAATTGAGTGGTATGGCTGGTGCATCTACCGAAGCAACGATTTCTATGGGTGCATCGAGCTGTTCAAAACACAAGCGTTGTAGCCTACCTGCGAGACCCAGCGTGAAGGTGTTTTCAATAGATTCTTCTGTAACCATTAAAATTTTACCATGCCGTTGGCAAAGTGCTGTCATGGCGTCAATATCTAGTGGATTGATACTTCTTAAATCTAAAATTTCTACCTGACCCTCGAAAGAGGCTGCTGCTTCTGCTGTCCAGTAGACGCCGCGTCCGTAGGTAATGACACCAATTGAGCTGCCTTTTGTCATGTGTTCTGTATTGGCTTCTTGAAAAATTCTTGCCTTGCCAATCGGAATCATGTAGTCTGCACTTGGCTCTATACTCATGGCGCCTTCAGTTCCGGGAATTTTGGACCAGTATAACCCTTTATGTTCTAAAATGACTACAGGATTTGGATCGTAATAAGCTGCCTTTAACAAACCTTTGAGATCAGCACCGGTAGAAGGATAAACTACTTTAATCCCTCGGATATTTGCCAAGACAGATTCTACACTTGATGAATGGTACGGGCCGCCAGAACCATAAGCCCCTATGGGTACTCTTATAACGCAACTAACTGGCCACTTGCCGTTGGAAAGGTAGTTAGAGCGAGAAACTTCTGTAAAGAGTTGATTGAGCCCAGGCCAAATGTAATCGGCAAACTGTACCTCAACGATTGGCTTTAGGCCCACTGCAGACATCCCGACAGTAGAGCCAATAATAAAAGCTTCTTGAATAGGTGTATTAAAAACGCGGTCATCACCAAAGGTTTGTGCTAAGGTTGCAGCTTCTCTAAACACCCCTCCGAGCCTACCGCCAACGTCTTGACCGTAGAGCAGCGCTTCCGGATGCGCCTCCATGATTTCACGCATGGCAAAAAGTGCGGAGTCTACCATGACGGTTTTCTTTTTACCTTCTGGCGCGCGCTCACCTGTTTCTTCGGTGATTGGTGTTGGTGCAAAAATATGATCTTGAATACTGTTTGGTTCAGGATCTTGAGCATGGAGTGCGGCTTCATAGGCTGCGGAAACTTCTTTTCTGACTTTAGCCTCGAGGTTGATGAATTCTGCCAAGCGGACGTCTTGTGTTTCTAGTGCAGCCCTGAGTTTTGGATATGGGTCTGCTTTGGCTGCTTCTTCGAGATCGTCGCGGTACCACTCTTTGCGCACCCCTGAGGTGTGATGCCCCAATAACGGTACTTTGGCATGTATTAAAAATGGGCGACGTTCTTTACGAACCGTAGCTATGACTTCTTCTACTGTTTGGTAGCAGGCCCAAAAATCGGTGCCGTCTAGCGTCCTGGCCTCTATGCCATGGAATCCTTTGATGTATTCAGAAATATCTTGTGCACGGGTTTCTTTGGCGTTAGCAGAGATGTCCCATCCGTTGTCCTGTACTAAATAAATGATGGGGTATTGCTTAAGGGCTGCCATTTGAAAAGCCTCAGAAACTTCGCCTTCTGTACATGAAGCATCACCTAAAGAACAAACCACCACCGGTGCATCTTCAGGTTGCCAGTTGGCTATACCCGTTTTTTCTTTATATTGGATTCCCATAGCTACACCTGTGGTTGGAATGGCTTGCATACCCGTAGCCGAAGATTGGTGCGGAATTTTAGGGAAGTCTGGTCTGTTTAAGGAAGGATGTGAATAGTAGGTTCGGCCGCCAGAAAAAGGATCGTCTTTCTTGGCAAAAACTTGGAGCATCAGCTCTTCGGGCTTCATACCAATACCGAGAAGGATGCTGTCGTCTCTGTAATAAGGCGACACCCAGTCTTGAGGTTTGAGCTGCATACCAACTGCCAACTGAATGGCCTCATGACCGCGAGAAGTTGCATGTACATACTTTGCAGTAACTTCTTTGTTCGCCTCGTATTGTTCAGCCATTGTTTTGGCGGTGCACATGAGTTCAAATGCGCGCCAACTAAGCTCTTTTTGCTTTGATTTTGACATTTTGTTGATTCAGAAAGACAAATATAAGCATTGCCAATACATCTCCCTCTTGTTTGATTCGTTCAGACTTTGGTATTTTTGTAGAAAAAACAAAATGCTTGGACTACAAATGGCAACAGACCCGCGCTGGGTTGAAATTGTCGAAAAAAATATCGAGGAAATACTTATTGACCATGCTTATTGTGAGCAAAAGGCCGCGAGTAATGCCATTTCCTTGATTGTTGCTTATCCTCAATACGCCGATTTAGTAGCCGCCATGAGTGCCATTTGTAAAGAGGAAATGGAGCATTTTGAACTGGTGCATGAGAAACTTCAAGAACGCGGGCTCAAACTTGGCTTCGAGAGAAAAGATCCCTACGTGAACGACCTTGCACAATATTTAAAACACACCAAAACCAACAATACACCAGCTGGCGTATTTGTCAATAAAATGCTATTTGCAGCTATGATTGAAGCACGAAGTTGTGAACGCTTTAAAATACTCTCCGAAGAAATCGCTGATGAAGACCTCCGAAATTTTTATCGAGGGCTCATGGAAAGTGAAGCCCGGCACTACACTACCTTTTTAGGATTTGCAAGAAAATATAGCAATGGTATTGATGTAGATGCCGCTTGGAAAGAATTTTTAGCCTTTGAAGCCGAATTAATGGCCAGTTATGGCAAAAAAGAAACGATGCACGGTTAGGTACATCGATTCTTTTTTTTGGTGGTGTTATGGTATTTAAAACGAGAGTAAAATTCCAGCATTCACACCACGCACCTTCGGGGCAGATCCTTCGTTAAAGACGTCCGTCAGGCCATATGTTGCATATAAACTCCAATCGCCATATCCAACGGTTGCCATAAGGCTCGCTTGAAAAGGATTGAATTCAAAATCATCTTTAGTTTTATCTTTATTTTTCTTACCATCCGCTTCCCATTTTTGTTCTTGGCGTGCGTCTAATCTTATACCGCCCACTATGCCAGCAGAGATATTCCAGGCCTTTTCAGGATTTTTGCTTGTGGAAATTTGCAGCAACAAAGGCGCTTGTAAATAAGATGAAGAAAGTACGTTTTTGGTATAGTTCAAACCCGTTGCTAAGCCAACTAATGTATCGTTAACCACGCTCACATCATAAGCTCCTTTTAAGGAATAGCGATTCCATTGTAAGCCTAAACCAGTCACTACTCCAAGATAATCTTTAATGATCGGGAATCTTTTTTCTGCTAAATTCACTTGCAGACCAATACTCTTGGCAGGATCGAGTTCTAAGAAACCGAGCTCAGTTGCCGAAGCAATTTGATTATTTATATTCACAAAGCCGTTAGCGTTGATGCCAAGTCCTTCCCAAATAGCATTACCGTCACCGCTTTGTTCAGTACCACAACATTCGTTATCAGTATCTTCTTCAAATGAATAGATTTCAGGACCATTTTTAAGCGACATTCGGTCTTGATCACCCTCAATAATGACTCGCTCGTCGATGATTATTTTTCGTTGACCTTTGGTGGCCCATTCAGGCTCTTTTGATGCATCTGTACTTTTATTTTTGGATTCTAAAATCACAATTTTCATATTGCCAATTCTGATTTGTGTTGAATCGGAGGCACCGCCAGTTGAAAATTCACCAAGCATGGTGCTATCGATAAAAACATCTACCCGAGCCATAGAGGAGTCTGTGATGTAGATTTTTTTCATTTGTTCGGTAAGAACGGAGTCTAGTTGATCGATACGACCATTGATCATGATAATCGTGGTGTCGTTGCCTTGAATTTTGATGATTTTATTGGTTTGGTTTTGTTGGGCAAACAACGCTAAGCCTGAAATTAAAAAAGCGGATAGTATTTGAATTTTCATTTTTTTCGATTTTGAACCTAAGACGAGATTGCTTGATTTATGTTACAATTATTTTTTAGAGCGCGTGCGCTCAATGCTAATAGGGCCAAGTTGAAAAACAACTTTGTCACGGGAGCTACCTTCTTCCACAGCATAGCGCACCGGTAAACCAATTGTTTCGCTGGCGTAGCGAGCCATAGTCTCATAGCGCATGTCTGTGCTTGGTGCAGCGGTGCCAAATAGTTTTTCGTTGGTCTTTTGTAATAAAAATGCTTTAACCGTAATTGGTTCTTTTGTAAAAGCACTTGGATTATTTTGAACTTGCGGCTCCGCATTAGTCCTTTGTTGTTCTACCGTTGGGTTTAGCGCAATTATATCATGGTTTGGGCTATATTCGATTCCATTTTGCGCATACGAGTCAGGGATAATTGCTTGCTCTTGAAACGGTAAAATGCCATCTCTTCCGGGTTCTAGTGGAACTTCCTGTTGTTGATGTGTAGCTGATTGGTAAGCATTTTTTAATGAAGCAGGCTTCAAGATTGGATCTAAATTTTTATTATTTGGTTGTATGACTGATTTTTTTGACGCCACTCCTTTTTGAATAGGCTTTAAATCAGCTGGGCCTGACGTATTTTGACTGACCAGTATAACGGCAATTAAAATGGCTGCAGCTGCACTCAATGGATATACATACCTTTTGAAAGAGAATATGCGCACAGGAACCTCTTTAAGAAGTTGATCTTGAAAAGGATAAACGATACTTTTATTTGGTATGAGTATTGTTTGTTGCACTCTTTTTTTGAAATCGAGATAGACTTCGTTATGCGTTAATTGCACTTCAAGAATACCCTCGTCTTTGGAGAGTAATTCTTCTAGCGAACCAATAGCCAGTTTGTCATATGGGTGTCCTTCTTCGCTTTGATAGACGGCTAAATTCTCTAATTGTGATTGAACTAAGGAAGGTCCGTTGTAAGATGCGTTTGATAGGGAAAGTATAGGGGGCTGTTCTAAATCTTCTGAGATTTCAGGATGTTCAAGTGTAAGGCTTTCTAGCTGTTCCCTTTCGTCAGCAGATAAAGTGCCTTCGTGATAAGCAAGAATCAAATGTGCAAGCTGGGCTTCAGTGAATTTCATATCAGTACCTCCATTTTTCCGATATATTGTTTTAAAAAACGGCGCGCTCTAAAAATATAGACCTTGACCTGATCGACAGAAATGTTAGTCATTTCTGCAATTTCTTGATAGGTGTAACCCTCGTAGTCGCGTAAGGTCAAGACCATGCGCTGAATTTCGGAAAGCTTCTCGACCCCTTCATCAATGAGTTTTTGCACATCGTGGGCTACCCTAGGTTGTTCAATCGCATCTGAAAGACCACTCAAGTGTTGGTTTTGTAACTTTTGACGGCGTGATCTGTCAATTTGTAAATTCACGATTGTTCGAAACAAATAAGATTTAACGCGTTGGTAGTCTACGGTATCTACCCGAACCCACAAGCGCTCGAAAGCATCTTGCACGAAATCTTGGGCTAAATCGGAATCGCCAACGTTTTTAAGCGCAAAACGATAGAGCCGATCTGCAAACTCTCTTACACAATCGTTGTATTGCTGAACAGTCATAAAACAGCGTTAAGACGAACTGATCTAACAAAAGTTACACCACATTACTAATCTGCTCTATATTTCTGACGATACTTTAAATAAAGTTGTTCTTGAAAATTAGTAGTTGACACCAACTTTCCATCGACAAGAATGGTGGTCAGGAGATTGGTGCGCATGTCTAGGGCAGGGCCTTTTGAAACAAAGAAGGTGGCTTTTTTGCCCGCTTCTAATGTGCCGTAATCTTTATCAATGCCCATGATATGGCAAACACTCAAAGAAATGCTACTCAAAGCTTCCTCATTTGTAAGTCCATAGGCTACGGTAGTTCCAGCTTGAAAAGGTAAGTTGCGGGTATTCATTGGCTGCATATCGCCATCGTTTTGAATACAAAAAGGAATACCTTGTGCTTTGAGTAAACCTGGCACTTGATACGGTAAAAAAGTGAGATCGTCTTCTCGACTTGGTAAACTGTGTACACGAGATAGCATGATTGGAATTTTGGAATCGCGCAATTTGGCACCTACCAAATGTGCATCGCGACCACCAACAATTACAGGGTAAGCCAAGGAAAAGCTGGCAGCAAAATCTATGATGTCAATGATTTGCTGTATGGTTTCTGCGTGAATATAAACGCGCTTGTTGGCAACAAAACATGCTTTCATGGCTTCTAAGCGAAGGTCGCTGATTTGGTCATCTCGGTCCAGGGCATAGGTTTTGGCCAATTCAAAAAACTGATAAATAGCTCGCTTTTGGGCTGCGTAATTTTTAGGATCTGAAGGCCAATTGAGGTGAATGCCGTCGTCGGCCAAAACTGTTGCGTCTTCCCAGTTCCAGCCGCTGAGTTTCATGACAGCTGAGCTTCCGGAGATCCAGCCACCACGGGGCGTGGCCTGAACCAACAAGACGCCATTTGTCCGAACGGTCTCCACTACCCTAGACTCCACGTTAAATGCAATTTGAGCCCGCACGTGCGGATTCCAGTCGCCAACGTCATTGAAATCTCGGGTTGCGCGTACGGCATCAATTTCTGTAAGGCCTAGTGTATTATTGGCCGAAACAAAGCTTGGATAAAAGTGCTGCCCATTGCAGTTAATGATGGTATCCCAATCTTTGGATGGAAAGGATTGTGTAAGCGAATTTTTCACAAAAGCAATTCGGTCGTTTATGACACCAATTGCTGCAGACTCCAAAACATTCCCATTTCCGATATGCGCAGTTCCGTTGAGCAATAAAATACGCTGAGCTCCTAGTGTCGAACTCCATAAAATTGCAAAAACTAGTAACGTAACTTTCATATCAATGGGTGTTTTCTGTTTGGGTGGCGTCTTCGCCCAGGGTGTCACAATGGTAATGATGTTTGACCTTTTTTTGAGGAACCACAGCGATTTCTCCTCGATCTTTTGCGGCAAGCATAAGGCTTAAGATGCGCACGCGTTCTTGCTCCATTTGTTGTTGTTTGTTGGCCTGAACAGCTTCTTCGTAGTAGATAACGCCATCAATCATAGTGATGGAAACGCGGGCTTCTACACTTAACGGATGTGCAGTCCAAAGTACTAAATCAGCAGCTTTTCCGGTTTTGACGCTGCCCATTTGATCGTCTAAATGCAATACCTTAGCAGGATTCAGCGTAACGAGTTTCCAAGCTTGCTCCTCAGTTAAACCTCCGTATTTTATACTTTTGGCCGCTTCTTGATTGAGCCTACGGCCCATTTCGGCATCGTCAGAATTGATGCAAACCAAAACACCTTGCTCGGTCATGAGTGCGGCGTTGTACGGAATGGCGTCATTGACTTCAAATTTGTAGGCCCACCAGTCCGAAAACGTGGAGCCCGCCACGCCATGTTTATTCATTTTGTCTGCCACTTTATAACCTTCCAATATGTGCGTAAATGTATTCACTCTAAAGCCCATTGAATCGGCAACATGCATGAGCATATTGATCTCGGACTGTATGTAGGAGTGGCAGGTAATATAGCGTTCGGAACGAAGAATTTCGGCCAAAACCTCAAGTTCAAGATCGACACGTGGCGCCATCTTTGTTTTAGCTGCCCTAAAATCATCCCATTCTTTTTGATAGGCCTTTGCGCGGTAAAAACCATCGTAAAATACTTGCTCAACCCCCATACGTGTTTGAGGGAATCGAATGGTATTGAAATCGCCCCAGTTGGCCTGCTTAACATTTTCACCTAAGGCGCATTTGATGAATTTTGGTGCGTTATCGATGAGCATTTCTTCAGGAGTTGCTCCCCACTTCAGCTTGATCAGCGCCGACTGCCCTCCAATTGGATTGGCAGAACCATGCAGTAATTGAGCCGCTGTTACACCCCCTGCCAATTGCCGATAGATATCAATATCGTCAGGATTGACAACGTTGGCGATGCTTACTTCTGCAGTAATGGCTTGCCCGCCTTCGTTGACTCCTTTTGAAATAGCGATATGAGAATGCTCATCGATAATACCTGAGGTGAGGTGAAGCCCTGCGGCATCGATAATTCTGGCTCCGGCAGGTGCACTGATATTTTGACGACTCACATCTTTGATTTTACCGCCTACTACCAATACGTCGGCACCTTTTACAATTCCTTCTTTCTCGTTGGTCCAGACGGTTGCGTTTTTAAAAAGAACGGTTTGTTGATTAGCCTGCGCCACGGTTCCAAATGCCATATTCGGAAACCAGGCCTGACCATATGTTGTCGTATCTTTTTGCAGTGCAACTGCCGCTGGACTTGGCGTGGCTTGATGTTGGATTGCGCTCCAATGAAACCAAGATCCTTTTGCATCAGTACCGTCACCTTCTAGGACCTTCCCATTTTTTAAGACCTTTGCATGAAGTTGAATTAGCTTGGGTTGGTTTGTGCCTATTGCCATAAACTGAATAGCTACATCTTGTTCTTTGAGAAGGATCGTGGCTTTAGTCGTAAGCGTATCGGTATTCGTTTTATAAACGACCTTACCCTGTGGTTTATCAGGTGTTCCACTGACAACTAATTCATAAGTTGTTTCTGGGAGTTGAATGGAGTAAGTACCGGAAAGATTGCTGTTATTGTGGGTTTTCCAATAACGAGCCACGCCCAGATTCCAAGTTTCAAGTAATTGTGCTTCAAATGCAAATGGGTCAGCACTGAATACAGAAAAACTCGCGTATTTCCCTGCTTCTAGTGTACCTACCTGAGCCCCAATACCAAGCATGTCAGCAGGCACAGAGGTCAGCGCTGCCATTGCATCTGTTGCTGAAAGGCCTCGTGCGATAGCCTTGCGTAGCCCGAGCCAAAATTGATCGGCATTTTTGAGTCCAAAAGAAGTAAAGGCAATTGGAATACCTGCTTTTTGAAGTAACATGGCGTTACTTGGTGCCAATTCCCAGTGTTTGAGTTCAGATAGTGGAATTTCACGCGCTAAGTAGGGGTCGTTCACCTCATAGGCTTCTGGAAAAGTGAGGGGAAGTACCAATTGTGCATTGATTTTTTTGAGCTCGTCAACAATAGCATATTCATTGCCAGCTCCAATGTATACAAAACTCGTTTGAAATTCATTGGCAATTTTTTGTGCTCTGAGAATTTCCCATTTGTCGTTGGTTTTAAAAATCGTTGGCAACTTACAAATACTTTCCCACTCGGCCAACGAAACGGAATAGGCTAAATTATTTTGATTCTTTTTGTAATAATCGAGGTCGTAGAGTGCCTGACGCAAAAGTGCAATAGACCCCATCTGCGAAGACGGATAAGATTGTTTGCTCGCTCCTTTAGCAAAAGAATAAAACTGAGCTGCCTTGGGCAAAAGAAGTTGTTTATGAATGTCGGTTTGCCCGAGTGCAACAAATGCCGCACTACCTCGAACAACGCCGTCCATGTAATGCGTTAGCGCGAAGCCAAAGCCAGATTGTTGCAATTGATCGGTGCTATTATTGATAAATTTGAAAGCACTTGATGCATTTAACTCAGGGTGTACTGCTTCGTTCCAATAAAAAGCCCCTTCTTTATTGCTCTCGAGCTGTGGTCGCCATCCGTTATTCTTGAAAGCAATTGGGTCTAGGCCCACACTGGAATAAAGCTCAATGAAGGATGGAACGAGCACTTTATTGGTGTAGTCGAGTGCGACTGCGCCATCTTGTTTGAGATTTTTACCCACTTGTACAATTTTACCATTGTGTAAGAGCAAATCAGTGTTGGTTAAGGTTTGGCCAGGCTTGACCATAATTGTGGCATTTTGAAGTAAAATAAATTTAGGTTCAGATGCCTTTAGACCATTATCAGGGCCAAATTGCGCATGCAATTCAATTGAAAATAGTGATGTGAGTAAAAATAAGAAACGTGCCGTCATAGGGTGTGAAAATACAAAATCTTGCAAAACAGCATGATTTCTTTAGCCGATTGGCACATATTTCATGGCTTCCCTTTTGGCTAATCCGCTTAAATTTTCTGATTCGACCAACCCGCGGACCCATTCTGGATTCCATTTTGATACCTCGCGCAAGGACCAACCAATGGCCTTCTGAATAAAAAATTCATTGTTCCATTTAAAGGCGTAAATATAATATTGTAATAGCTCCAAATTGGTTTGCTGCTTGTACTTTAGCTGATGTATGAGCAAGGTGCGTTGCAGCCAAAAGTTTGTAGAGGTCTCCCACGATAAGGCCAGTTCTTGAAATGCTTCTGGAAATTGACGCGCATAATGGCCAACTGAATGGGAGGCAATTAAATCGAGGGAATCCCACCAAGTTTGGTTGCTTAGAATAAATGTCAAATGCTGCCCATCTGAGGCTTGTGCATTTTTTTTGTAACAGGTAAGTAAATAATCTATGCCAATGTATTGAACTTCTCGATAGGAAGAGGCCCAACATTCCAAAATAAATTCCCAAGATTGTTCGGGGTTAAACCGCAGGAGTTGGGGTTTGAATTGTTGAAAAATGAGCTTTCTTGGGCCCGACATGACGCCGATAAAAGAAAAGTGATTTTTCATGTAGGCCTCCATTTGCTCTACACGACTTGGATCCTTCACTTTTTCTAGCGCATATTGTATTTCTTGTACGAGTGTAATCATGCGAAAAATAAAAAAATGGCAAATCATAAGCCGGGTTCTGTACCAATTGCTGCACGCAGCTTTGGTGTCTATCATTTATCTAGCGCTGCACTCGCGCACAGCGTCGATCGACCTACCCTCCGAGACAGGCGAGCAGCCTGTTCTGCTTGCGCAGGCCTCGGTATATTTGGTCTTTCAGCGCGTAAGGTTTACCCTGCCAATTACATCACTGTAACCGCGGTGAGCTCTTACCTCACCTTTTCACCTTTTCCTCGGCAAGCCGAGGTAGTTTATTTTCTGTGGCACTAGCTGTACTGCAATGATTGCTCATTACAGCCCTTCCCGTTAAGAAGTACGCTGCTCTGTGCTGCCCGGACTTTCCTCTTTTCTAATGAAAAGCGATAGACTGATTTGCCGCAGTAAAGGTATTAAAGTTTAACGAGCTTTTTACGGAGTATAGTTTTGGAGCTATGCACACTGATCGTGTAAGTTCCGGTAGGAAGATCTGAGATATCAAAAAAGCCCTCGAGTGCAGCGTTGTGATGTTGCGCAATAAGCTGACCATTTAGGTTATGTATTTCAATGAGGTCAAAGGGCATAGAACTCTTAAAGAAACACCATTCAGTTGCCGGATTTGGATAAAAATCAATGGCAAAATCGGCTTGATCAATGCTTGCATCTAAACCCAAGTAAATATCTTGGTATTCAATTGTACTTTGGGGGGTTGGTCCAAAACCACCCACGGTGGCACGAAGCAAACATTCTTTTTTACCGGTTGTCCACCATTCGTATTGGGTTGTGGTAAAAGCGGGAGGTGCAATCCAAGTTCCTGCTCCAAAGAATGTTTGATAAATAGAATCGATTTCAGTGATGTCGTGACGAATGCGAAGGGCATCAAAAGTACCGAGCGGGGTTGTAACAGACCCCCAGCCATCTACCACCGAATTGCGCTCTCGGTGTTGTATCCATTTGATATCAGCGGCCGGATTCAAATCTATATAGGTATAGCCTCGAGAAGTATAAGTATCATTATAATTGAGCGGGAGTTGGTAGCGGGTTTCTATGGTGTCAGACTTGAATGGAATGCCTTGACCCTGCACATCTACGGAATAACCAATGCTATTGATTTGAGAATTTGTGCGGCGGGTATACTGACTTAGATTGGAGATTTCAATGGGTAAAAATGCCGAGAATTGATCGATAGGAAGATCGTTGGTGAGGGTGAAATAAGTGGCTTTGTATGGGGTTGAGGCAATTGGTCCGTATGTAGCGAGAATGAGAATTGATCCAAAGCTAATAGGGTTGTAGTTGATCAGCGTTTGGCTTTGGGCTGTGAGTTGGGAGAAGTCCCAAGTAGCATTTGGGCCAGTATTTTGCAAATCTATGTTGGTAGGGTTGGCCAAGCTCATGCGGATGGAGTCTGCTGCGGTGGCAAAATCATTCACTTGAAGAGTGATCTGAGCAAAAGCTGAACTTGCTAAACTAAAAACGATGCAAAAAAAGGTTGTTTTCATACGCACAAATGTTAGCCAAATTTAGGTTTTTTATTCGATGGATTGGTGCTAACTTTACCACATGTCGGCTATGGTTCAGGAATTTCTGCAAACATGGGAGTCTGAGTTATTGCAACTTAGACCCAACGACCCCCTAATTGACCTTACCGGTTCATTATTCATCTACGCTGAAGATGAACTTTGGAATGGAGAAATTAAAGGCAAACAATTGCTCAAAGAATGTAAACGAATTGAGCGCGACAGAGGTATTCTAGCCTTGGTACAGTTCGAGGGGGTTATGACATGGAAAAAAGGGGAGGCAAGTATAAAGACACCCGTTTTTTTAAAGACTTGTACCCATTTAAATGCCCAACAACAACTTGTTGAATTTGACGACGCAGTTGTTGTCAATCCTTTTTTAATTCAACTATTCAAACGAGCGCAAAATATTGAATTAGCAACAGTTAACCAAGAAGAATTACTCGCCCAGCTGGCTGATTTCTCGTTTTTCATTCAGTTTGAACCGATAGCGGGTTTGGCCAACCTTCATCCACAGCGCTATGAACTGCGCAGAGAATGGGAATCTTTACGTTTACAACCGAGCTATTCAACTGCCCTCCATCAAATTCTTGGCGATAGAGAAATTAGCGTAAGTTCTGACCTAAACGCACCTCTACCCCATCAAATAAGCCCCCTAGATCCTGACCAATGCAGTGCCGTAGCCCATGCCTCATACGCATCTACCGTCATTTACGGCCCGCCGGGTACCGGTAAATCTAACGTACTTAGTAATATCATTAGCCAGGCACTGGGTGGGAATCAAAGTGTTTTAGTCGTAGCCGACAAACCTATAGCGCTTGACGTTTTGATTGGGAAATTAAGCGTGCAACAACTCAACCAATTCTGTGTATTATTGCCTGATGCTGCCTCGTTAGCACCATTTTATAAAAAATTGCAACAGCAGTTTGCATATTTAATACAACCCACAAAAGAGCAGAAGAAAACATTCAAAACTGAATTCTTAGCCGCTCAGTATTGGACAGAGCGCAAAAAAATTGAATTGACAGCCGGTTTGTGTTTCCAGCAATTACTCGAGCAATTTGGGCCTGCATCAAGTACTACGGCTCTTCCTACAAACCGATGGAAAGCGTGGGCAAATCATAAAATCTATCTTCAGCAACTCGAGCAAGGAATTAGAAATTGCTTGCCCTTCCTGCAAAAATATTGGCAAGACACGCCACCTATCGAACTCAAACAAGATTGGGAACTTTGGAAAAAATTACAGGCACAACTCGCAAAACATGGTGTTGGTAACCTACAAGAACTTGATCTTTTCGTAGAACAAAGCCTGCGTTGCCTCCAATTTGAAGCAAAAATATACCATCAATATGCGGCGTTACTCGACGGAGATTTGCAAACTGCTCTCAAGCGCCTCCAAAAATTTCAGCAATTAACTAGGGAGCAAGCTGCACTTCTTCAACACTTGCAAGTCTGGAAACAAATTCCAACTCGTGCTGAATGGACCACATTAGAGAAGGCTGCATCAACAGCAGGATGGCTCTCCAAATTGAAATGGAGAAAACTCGAAAAAAATTGGCTGAGGTTGGCTGGTATGGAACTTAAAGTGCTGGAAAACGATCTAAAAAAGTACTGGAGAAGTCAGGAGCAACGTGCGCAAATCATTGAAAAATTTGCTAGTTTGGGTGTGCCCGATTTAGCCGACTCCATCGGATTAATTATTCCGCTTCTCAAGCAACACAAGACCGATTATTGGAATTGGTATAGAGCTCTTGAGCAAAATGAAATTCAGAAGTATTGCCAAATGCATCAGGTTGCTCATCAGTTTCAGCAAATACATCGCAGGTTGTTTGTTAAGCAAATCGTAAATTTCAACGACTTCATCGGGCTTTTCGACAACAACTTTAATCAGCTAATCGACCAACACAACCTCCTCAAAAAAATTCCCTTTGATCTTTGGGAAGGCAGCCATGATCTGAGCGCTCTCAAAGCAGAACTCCAAAAAGAATTTTGGGCCACACTACGCTACCACTACCCAGCACTTTATGCCCTTGACAGCAGGCAAATGAAGTCCTTAATTGAGGAAGACCTGAGCCGTGAAGAGGCAGAATGGGCGCACAACGCAAAACAACTCATCGTCAAACAGCAGCAACATTTTAAAACGTTGCAACAACTTTTGGTAGCCCCTTTACACCAACTCTCAGCCGACCAAAAGGCGCGTCGACAGACACTTCGAAAAGGCAAAGCGATTCTGATCAAGGAAATGGCCAAAACCAGACAACATTTAAGTATTACGGAACTCTTTGAAAGTGATGCAGCGCCTTGGCTACGCGCGATTTTTCCAATTTGGCTTGCCACACCGACCGCACTTGCCAAACGCCTACCAATGCGCTCAGGCTTATTTGATATTGGTATTTTTGATGAAGCCAGTCAGCTGCCGTTAAGCCATGCTGTTGGAGCCTTACAACGCGTTTCCAAATTGATCGTTGCTGGAGACCCCCAACAAATGAGACCTCAGTCCTATTTTGGACAAAGCGCCGAAGGCGTTGTTGACCTTTTACACCAGGCTGCATTTCACCTTCCTAGTAACTATTTGCATTACCACTACCGAAGTGAAGACCCTAGCCTTATCGCCTTTTCAAACCAACATTTTTACGATGGCAAACTCGTGGTTTGGCCCTCAAAAGACAGCGCTGAAACTGGATTATTTGATCACTTTATAACAGATGGTTGCTATGAACAGCAACAAAATAAACCAGAAGCTAGGGAGATAGCAAAGCAACTAAAATCTTTACTTTCCACCACAGCGAAAATTGGCGTGGTTGCTTTTTCAGAAACGCAGCTCCAATGCATATACCAACAACTCAGCGCAAGTGAGCAAGCTATACTCGAGCGCCGAATAGAAGAACGAAGTGCATTCTTTTTGGCTTTAGAACAAGTTCAGGGTGAGGAATGCGAAATCCTATTGATCAGTTTTGGCTATGCCAAAAATGAAGCGCAACAATTTAGTCTTAAGCTTGGGCCTATGACACAAGCCCAAAGCGGAAGACGGCTCAATGTATTATTAACCAGAGCTCAAAAATCTTTACACTTTTACAGTAGTATAAGGGCAGCCGATTTCCCTATCAAGCGCAGTGCAGCTACCAACAAATTATGGGAATGGTTTGTGTTTTTAGAAAATAAGCAGTTTCAACAAGCTGCATATAGCGCAGAGCAGCAACTTTCTTCAGCTGCTGATTATACTACTTTTCTGAATTGTTATCGGGTGTTGAAGCAGCGTCGAGCTCTGCCGAATCAGGTCTAGGAACAGGGTCGTAGCCAAAGCCTCCTCGAGGGTGGCAACTGGCAATGCGCTTTAGACCAAGAAACGTTCCTTTAAATGGACCCCAAATAGTTATCGCTTCTATCATGTAGGTGGAACACGTTGGCGTGTAACGACAACTAGGAGGTAACAGTGGGGAAATGACCCATTTATATACCTTGACTAAAAAGATCAATGGAAAACTCAAAACCTTGTATAGCACCTGCATGAGACAAAATTACGCAATTTCAACAGGATGTTGTGTAAACTTAGTTACTGTAACATTTTTCAAAGAAAGGGTTATTGGTATTTTTAGAAAATGAAAATCAAGCAACTCCTCTCTCTCTCTCTTTTAAGCACAATTAGCCTATTCTGTTATAGTCAGCCTTTAGAAAATTGGGAAGCTGATAAAATCAAAGTAACGCAATCTAGCGGCGTACAGACCATCATGCATGCTGAAGCGCTATTTGAAGACCGCTGGGATCAACTCCCTCAAGCACAATTTTGGAAAAAAATAATGTTGTTGTCTCCAGATTCTTGCTTGATCAATGTGGCTGCCACAAGACAGTTATTGGATAAAATGTCTAACCGCGAGTGGAATGCGCAAACTGAAGCCCAAAAAGACAGCACACGCCAGGCACTTCGGGTTGCCTACGGTTTACCCAGCGATACCCGTATTTATGTCACCACGGGCAAAAACGACTTTTATCGTTTTTCTGAGGTCTATCCAAGCCTAGCCAATGGCGTTCAGGCATTTGAGCGCTTTGGCGTCGACCCTTGGTATGCGCAATCTATTCTTTTGATTGAAAGTCCGGCACAAATGCGCAAGTCATCGACCGGAGCATATGGTGCATTTCAATTGATGCCGGGTGTTGCCCGATCCATGGGGCTCGTTGTGAATAATACCACAGATGAACGCAAAGATTTCGACCGCTCAGCTTATGGTGCAGCGCAGCTCATTAGTCGGGTTTGTATCCCTGAAGCAAAACGTATTTTGAACCAACACAACCTGAGCTACAACGAAACTGACCTATGGTTCAGACTATTCGTGTTACACGTATATCATGCTGGCGCAATGAATGTAGCTGCTGTAGTCAATAAAATTCAGCCGAAAGAAGGTTCACAGGCGCTCATCAAAGCCATGTGGCAAAATAGCGCTGCCGGATTTGGCAATAATTCCCAAAACTACACACAATTAGCACTAGCAGCACAGCTCATTCTTCACGATATGGTCTACCAAAATTGTACGGAAATCAGTTCTTGTCTGAGTCGTTGAGCCAATAAATGTGGCCTTTGTCAATCGCTAAATGAGATGAAAAATTATTGGTGAATAAACCACCTGTTCCAAACCCTTGTGCAAGTTTTGGAGCATAACTTGCGCCAAACTGTACAATTGCGTTTAGGCCAATCGCGCTCTCTAGCGCACTCGTGAGCCACCAACCAATTTTTCTTTCCTCAGCGAGTAAAATCCATTCTTTCACCCCTGAAAAACCGCCATGTAAACTTGGCTTGAGAATGATGTACTGTGGCTTTACTTTCTCGAGTAGTGCTATTTTTTCAATACGAGAAACAATGCCAATTAATTCTTCGTCTAGAGCTATTGGCAAGGGTGAGGCCAAGCAAAGGGCAGCAAGCTTTTCAGTTTGACCTGCTGCTATTGGTTGTTCAATACTATGCACTTGTAGTGTTGCTAATTCTTCGAGCACCTCAGCAACTTGCACTAAAGAAAAGGCGCCATTTGCGTCGACTCGGATGGTGAGATCTTCATGGGCAGCATGTGCGCGTAATTCTTTGAGCAAAAGCAACTCCTCGTGCCAATCCAAAGCGCCAATTTTAAGCTTAACTACTTTAAAACCTGCAGCGATTTTTTCGTTTGCTTGGGCGCGCATATCGGCCAAGTTACCCATCCAGACCAAGCCGTTGATTGGTATGCGCAATTGTCCACGCGTAAAAGAATTCATTAATAAGACCGGATGACCATTGGCCTGTATACTCCAAATTAAGATCTCAAGACCAAAAATAAAAGAAGGATACGCCTGCCATTTTTCGATGAAATTCTGAAACAGATGATTGGAAAAAAAATCAGATTGGGACCAACTTTCAAAATGAGGTTGGGCTTCAGCGATGAAAATCTTTAGCGCCTTTTCATATTGTTCGTGGTTTTGAAATTCAGGAGATAACCCAGGAATAATCGGAAATTCAGTTTTCGCTATTTTGCCGTTGGGTAAAACATACTCATAAATCCAAGATGGTTTGGTATAGAGAATTCCGCGGCTCGTGCCGGCTGGTTTTTTAAAAACGAGTTCGTGTAAAGTCAAGTGCTCAGGCATGGTGGTAGGGTTCGCCTTTTATTATACTAAATGCCCGATACAACTGCTCTAGGAAAATCATGCGCACCATTTGGTGTGAAAAAGTCATTTTTGACAATGATTGTTTGAATTGTGCGCGCTCATATACAGCCTGACTAAAGCCATATGCGCCGCCAATAACAAATACAAAAGACCCATTGTGTTGCAATTGCTTTTGTGTTATCCAATTTGCAAAATCTACTGAGCTGAATTGTTGACCGTTCTCATCGAGTAAAATGACAAAGTCTGTCGGGGTAATTTTTGCTAAAATTTGAGCGCCCTCTTTTTCTTTGATTTGTGCCTGACTTAAAGCCTTTGGATTTTTAATGTCGGGAAGATCTAGCCGCTCGTAACTACAGTAATGAGCCAAACGTTGTTGGTAGCGATGTTCGCCTTGTTTGAGGTCGTCAAAAGCTGTTTTACCAACAACAATAAAGCGGACTTTCATGAGCTTAAACTGCTTCTACACCTCTTAGTTCTGGCGCTGCCATTTTGAGCGCTTCTTCAAGCCCCCCTTTTATGGTCATTTGAGACATCGAGCAATCGCTGCAAGATCCGAGCATTCGAACCTGGACAATGGCGTCGTCGGTAATATCGATGAGCTCCATGTCTCCGCCATCGGCATGTAAAAAGGGACGGAGTTGATCGAGAGCGTCGAGGACCTTACTGCGAAGCGCTTCTTTGTTGGTTATCATGCTTGATGTTTGGGCGTTGCTATAATTGCATTCAATTCAGTTTCAAAGTTATGAACTAAATCGTCAAATGCTTGGGTTGTAGGATTATTTTGCTGAAAAACAGCTGGTTTGCCTGCGTCTCCTGCCTCACAAACACCTTGAACGAGCGGAATACTACCCAAAAACGGAACGTTCATGCCTTGTGCTAAATTCTTGGCACCATCGCGTCCAAAAATGTAATACTTGTTGTTTGGTAGTTCAGCCGGTGTAAAATAAGCCATGTTTTCAACGATACCTAAGATTGGAACTTTAAAAGCGTCAAGTCTAAACATTTGAATACCCCGACGTGCATCGGCTAAAGCCACCTCTTGCGGGGTGCTTACAATAACCACCCCGTCTAGCGGTACGGTTTGCATTAAAGAAAGATGGATATCGCTGGTTCCTGGCGGGAGGTCAATGAGCAAAAAGTCGAGCTCGCCCCAATGTGCATCGGTAAACAATTGCGTGAGTGCCTTTGAGGCCATTGGCCCGCGCCAAACAACGGCGTCGTCTTGGCTGGTAAAAAATCCGATAGAAAGGATTTTAATGCCGTTTGATTCGATAGGCGCAATGAGAGACTGGCCATTGACATCGGTCATTTTTGGGCGCTCTCCAACGAGATCGAACATGGTGGGCATCGATGGGCCGTGAATATCTGCGTCGACAATTCCGACACGAAATCCTTTCTTCGCCAAGCCTCCTGCTAAATTAGCAGTAATGGTTGATTTTCCTACCCCACCCTTTCCTGATGCAATGGCAATGATATGCTTGACATCTGGCAATATTTTCCTACGAGCAGTTCTACTTTCAGCATCTAAACCTTGAATTTGACAACTGATTTGAATAGCTTGACCAAAAACGCGCTTTAAATTAAATTCGATGGCTTCTTGCATGCGCTTTCTTGCGTGCAATGCTGGATTCGATATTTTTACGCTAATTGCAATACCAGCCTCATCTATAGTAAGCTGCTCAATTAGATTTAAACTGACCAAATCGTTTTTGAGATCGGGCTCTATTATTTTTCCTAAAACATCGAGTACTTCTTCTCTATTTATATTCATTTTTGCGCTTTGATAGATTGGATGGTGTGATACATGAAATCAATAACCCTTTTGGTGTCTCCTTGTTCACGGTTCATGATTTCGTAGTAATTATTGTGAAGGCGTTTGACACTGTAAATATAAAAACGCGCATTTTTTTGAGCCACGTATTCTCCTTTCACCTTTCTTTGGTAAATGAGTATGTCATCGGACTGCTTCACTACTTCAATTTCAAAAAATGGATTTGGCTTGAGTAATTTGCGTTTGAATTCAGCAAATCTAAAAGCGTAGTCTCCGTAATCTTCTATGAATAAACTAAAATTTCTTCCGACTTGGAGCTTCCATTTATACCCACCTGGTTCAAAATCTACCTGAGGCTTTACAGAAGTTCCGATTCCCGAACTTGCATTCGGGAGCATTATTTGGACCGACAAATCGTAGGGTGAGAGGTCGAAGGGCTTGTATTGTACGTAATCAAAATCGGTTGGTTGATCCGGAACGCAGGAGCTCAGGAACAAAAAAGTAAGCAGTACAAAGACCATTTGCATGATACAAAGATACACTTGGTTTGTCTTTTTTTTACAATTTCGCAGTATGGAAAAACAAACTGCCTTCTTTTCTGCGTTATTTATTAAGCTTTCTGTCATTTTTGGGGCCTTTGGAGCACATGCTTTGAAAGAAATACTCGAGCCCTCTGCGCTTCAGACCTTCGAAGTGGGCGTGCGTTACCAAGGCTTTTTATCCATGGGCGTGCTTTTACTTGCCTTGAACGCAGATCGTTTTGGACATTCTATCAAAAATATATTGTGGGCCATGCTCATCGGAATGTTCTTGTTTTGTTTTTCGATCTACGGATTGGTATTGGGGCGTCACTTTAGTAATGAAAATGCATTTAACTTTTTAGGACCAATTACCCCTATCGGCGGGGCAATAAGTATCATTTCCTGGTGTGTATTACTCATTCGTCTGTTAAAATACGGACGAGACTAAAACTTTTTTGCGAATGATGTTTTGTAATTGGTGAATAGTTTTTACTTTTGATTAGTTTTTCATCGTAACACCGATTATTTTTTAAACATTATGGCAACACTAACTCTCGGAAGCAAGCTTCCTGCCTTTACAGGCATCGACCAAAACGGCTCAGCAATCAGCAGTACAGACTTTGCTGGTAAAAATCTTGTCATTTACTTTTATCCCAAAGACGACACCCCTGGCTGCACAGCACAGGCCTGCAGTATCCGCGACGGCCAAGAAGCTTTGCTTTCCGCTCAGGTGCAGGTAATTGGTATAAGCGCAGACAGCGTAGCTGCTCACACCAAATTTGTAAACAAATACCAGCTGAACTTTCCACTTATATCCGACACCGACAAAACCATCATTCAAGAATTTGGTGTTTGGGGTCCAAAAAAATTTATGGGTCGTGAATACGAGGGTATCCATCGCATGACTTTTATCTTTGACCAAACTCACACGCTTATTAAGGTCATTGAAAAACCGAACACAAAAGACCACGCCAACGAAGTTTTGGCTTGTTTTTAATAGAACGTAAGTAGTTTACGTACTTCATCTTGCAACTTTGTAAAAATTATTCACCGAGCCCCGCTCACAACAACAAACGATATGGCAAAAGAACAAAATTTAGAAAAACTTAAAGCGCTCCAACTGACCATGGAAAAGCTTGACAAAACCTTTGGAAAAGGTGCTGTTATGAAACTTGGCGACGCTCCTGTTGAACAAGTAGAAGTGATCCCTACAGGTTCCTTAACCCTTGACTTGGCATTGGGCATCAATGGCTACCCGAAAGGCCGCGTAGTTGAAATCTACGGCCCTGAATCATCGGGTAAAACCACACTTGCAATACATGCCATTGCCGAGGTTCAAAAACAAGGAGGCATTGCAGCCTTCATCGATGCTGAACACGCTTTTGATCAGTTCTATGCACAAAAACTAGGCGTAGATATAGCCAATCTTTTAATCTCACAACCGGACAACGGAGAACAAGCGCTAGAAATTGCCGACAACCTCATCCGTTCAGGTGCCATTGACCTCATTGTCATTGACTCTGTTGCGGCGCTCACACCAAAAGCCGAAATCGAAGGCGAAATGGGTGACTCTCAAATGGGCCTTCAAGCGCGTCTGATGTCTAAAGCCCTCAGAAAATTAACAGGCTCTATCAACAAAGCTGGCTGTTGTTGCATTTTCATCAACCAACTCAGAGACAAAATCGGCGTCATGTTCGGAAATCCAGAAACAACTACCGGTGGTAATGCACTCAAATTTTACTCTTCCATCCGACTCGATATCCGCAGAGCAGCGCAATTAAAAGATGGCGAGGAAATTATTGGTAATCGCGTTAAAGTAAAAGTTGTCAAAAATAAAGTAGCTCCACCGTTTAGAAAAGCTGAATTCGATATCATGTACGGCGAGGGCATTTCTAAGGTTGGTGAAATAATTGACCTAGGCGTAGACCTCAATATTCTCAAAAAAAGTGGTTCTTGGTTTTCTTACGGAGAGACCAAATTAGGTCAAGGACGCGATGCCATTAAAGCACTCATTCTCGACAACCCTGAACTGATGGAAGAACTAGAAGCAAAAATTAAAAATGCACTTGTAACACCTACGGGTCAAGCGGAAGTGTTACAAGATTAAACCTATCGTTTGGTTGGGAAGCGGCGCTCTTTTGGAGCGCCGTTTTTTTTTGGTTGCAATAATTTACCAGACCCTTCGTTTTTATTTACAATTTTGTTTTTTATCTTCGAAACTCAAATTAAACAAACTATGAAAACTTATCTTCCACTCTTTGCATTATCTGCTTTACTCATCGGTACAACAACCAGCTGTAAGAAAAAAGGCTGTCTAGACCAAGACGCTGTCAACTACAACGCTGAGGCAAAAAAAGACGACGGTACTTGCAAGTACGCACCCAACATTACCGTTAATGGAAACAATCCAGAAAATATCAATGTAGGCGATGCCTACACCGATGCGGGGGCAACGGCTACCAATAAAGACGGTTCTACAGTAACCGTAAATACAAGCAGCCAAGTAGATGCCACGACCAAAGGCACCTACACAGTAACCTATACCGCTACTAATGATAACGGAACAGCTACAGCTACAAGAACAGTAAATGTACTTATTGGAATGGCCAACTGGCTAGTTGATTGGAATGTCTCTAGCGATTGTGGTAATTCATTTCCGCTTGCCCAGACCCCAGTTTTTGCCACAGGAACCGCAGGAACCAACGACATCCTCATTGATAACCTATTCAATATTGTGGGTGGAACAGCTAACGCCACAGTCAACGGAAGCAATATCAATATCCCAATACAAACTATAGACTTTACATTTGGTCAAGTAACTTTTTCCGGCGTCGGCACAATCAATGACCAAGCAAACACGATTACTATCACCTATACATACGACAATACAACTCCAATTATCGGCGGATCCGGAACTTGTGTAGCTACCTACACCAAACAATAAGTATATACAGCAAAACAATAAGTTAGTGTTGATTAAAAAGGCCCATTGAAGGGCCTTTTTTGTGCTCGATTCATGATTTGTAGTATTGGTTACAAAAAAAGATCGTTGAATAAATTAATTTTGCGTTATGGGAAAGTTCAATGATATCATCCAAGCATCTACACCAACACTGGTCGATTTTCATGCCACCTGGTGTGGGCCTTGCAAAATGATGTCTCCCATACTAGAGGAATTTAAAAAAGCATACGGCGCTAAAGTTAGAATTTTGAAAATCGATGTCGATAAAAATCCGGAAATCGCCAATCGCTTTAAAGTAAGAGGTGTTCCTACCCTTGTCTTGTTTAAAGAAGGCAAACTACTTTGGCGCGAAAGCGGTGCCTTTCCACTCCAAACACTTAAACAAAAAATCGGTAGTTATTTATAGATCAAAAAAAGGGTGGCTTTATGTAACCCTTCTTTTTTATATACGTATTTGCTTTCCTAGGCGGAAAACTATACTTTTGCCGACGTAAATTTTAATCAAACTAACAAATCAGTATGGAATCAATGATGATTTATGTGCCAATTGTGATGGCCGTTATCGGATTGCTATTTATGGCAATGAAGAGAGCATGGGTTTTGAAGCAAGACGCCGGCGATGGAAAAATGAAAGAAATTTCAGATTACATCTATGAAGGAGCTCTCGCCTTTTTAAAAGCAGAATACCGCTTACTCGCGGTTTTCGTTTTGATATCAAGTATAGTTTTAGCCGGGATTACTTTTGTTCCAGGTGTTAAAACACACTTATTAATTATTATCGCATTTATATTCGGTGCTATTTTCTCTGCCTTGGCAGGAAACATGGGAATGAAAATTGCCACAAAAACCAATGTGCGTACGACTCAAGCGGCACGTACAAGTTTACCTCAAGCATTGAAAGTTTCTTTCGGAGGCGGTACAGTAATGGGTCTTGGCGTTGCTGGTTTGGCCGTTTTGGGCTTAACTGCTTTCTTTATTTTCTTCTTCCAATTCTTCATGGGTGGTCAATGGACCAATACTGAAGACATGACCATCGTTCTTGAAACATTAGCTGGTTTCTCTCTCGGTGCTGAATCAATCGCGTTGTTTGCGCGTGTAGGTGGTGGTATTTATACCAAAGCTGCCGATGTCGGTGCTGACCTAGTGGGTAAAGTAGAAGCGGGCATTCCTGAAGACGACCCACGTAACCCAGCAACAATTGCCGATAACGTTGGAGACAACGTTGGAGACGTAGCAGGCATGGGAGCTGACTTATTTGGTTCTTATGTAGCAACAGTTTTAGCTGCTATGGTGCTTGGTAATTATGTCATCAAAGATATGGGTGGAGACATCGTTAACGAAGGTTTTGGTGGTATTGGCCCTATATTATTGCCAATGGCCATTGCTGGTTTCGGCATCTTATTTTCGATCATTGGTACGATGCTCGTCCGAATCAAGAGCAACGACGCGAAAGAAAAGCAAGTTCAAGGAGCTTTAAACTTAGGCAACTGGGTATCTATTGGTCTTACAGCTATTGCTTGTTATATTTTGGTAAACTGGATGTTGCCAGCTCAAATGACCATGGAGTTCTTTGGAGAAGGTCTACAAGAAATTTCATCGATGCGTGTATTCTTCGCTACTATCGTTGGTTTGGTAGTAGGAGGAGTTATTTCTTCTGTTACTGAATATTACACAGGATTGGGTACAAAACCAGTCTTAAAAATTGTTCAAAAATCTGCTACTGGTGCAGGTACAAACGTAATTGCTGGTTTGGCTACTGGTATGATTTCGACCTTCCCGACTGTATTATTGTTTGCAGGCGCCATCTGGGGATCTTATGCATTGGCCGGTTTCTACGGTGTTGCACTAGCCGCATCAGCCATGATGGCCACTACGGCTATGCAATTAGCTATCGATGCCTTCGGACCAATCTCTGACAACGCAGGTGGTATTGCTGAAATGAGCGAGCTTCCAAAAGAAGTGCGCCAACGCACCGATATTTTAGACTCAGTTGGTAATACAACTGCTGCAACCGGTAAAGGATTTGCTATTGCATCAGCAGCACTTACCTCCCTTGCCTTGTTTGCTGCTTACGTCACTTTCACAGGTATCGACGGCATCAATATCTTTAAAGCACCAGTTCTTGCCATGTTATTTGTAGGTGGCATGATCCCCGTTGTATTCTCTGCACTCGCAATGAATTCAGTTGGTAAGGCGGCCATGGATATGGTGTACGAAGTGCGTCGTCAGTTCCGCGAAATTCCAGGCATTATGGAAGGAACTGGCAAACCAGAATACGGTAAATGTGTAGAAATCTCTACCAAAGCTGCACTTCGCGAAATGATGTTGCCAGGTGTACTTACAATTGGCTTCCCTATTTTAATTGCGACTTTACCAATGTTACTTGGCTACGATAACCAACTCATCGCAGAAATGCTTGGCGGTTATATGGCTGGCGTTACGGTTTCAGGTGTCCTTTGGGCAGTTTTCCAAAATAATGCGGGTGGTGCATGGGACAACGCTAAAAAATCTTTTGAAGCAGGTGTTGAAATCAACGGAGAAATGACCTATAAAGGTTCTGATGCACACAAAGCTGCCGTAACCGGAGACACCGTAGGAGACCCGTTCAAAGATACTTCTGGCCCTTCTATGAATATATTAATTAAACTAACTTGTTTGATTGGCTTGGTCATTGCACCAATCTTAGGCAACGGTCAAGAAGAGAAGAAAGAAGCTGACTGCTGTGCCAAAACAGAAATGTCTAACGACATGAACTGCGACATGAGCAAATGTTCAAAAGAAAATAAAGATTGTTGCGCTAAATAAGCGCCTCACATATCTCCTAAAGCCACCTCAAAAGGTGGCTTTTTTGTTTTATTTATATTTGTACGTGCTTCAGAACAAAGATTTTTTTCAAGACGTTTATGCAGTTGTTCGGCTCATTCCTACAGGAAGAGTAACAAGTTACGGGGCAATTGCCAATTATTTAGGCGCTAAACAAGGTGCTAGAATGGTAGGTTGGGCCATGAACGCCAGCCATCATATACCTGATGTTCCCGCCCACAGGGTAGTCAATAGGATTGGTTTGTTGAGTGGCAAGCATCATTTTGAAGGACCGTCGAAAATGGCGGAGCTTCTACAGAATGAAGGCATTGTTGTTATCGATCATCAAATTCAACACTTTCAAAAAGTTTTTTGGGATCCTGCACTTGAATTAGGTTTGCCTTAAAGGATTCTATTAATTTTGTCGAAACAATTTTGACTATGAAATTTGCTACCAAAGCCATTCATGCGGGCGTACACCCCGACCCTGCAACTGGTGCCATCATGACCCCAATTTACCAAACGTCTACTTACGTACAAGATGGTGTTGGTAATCACAAAGGCTATGAGTATTCCAGAACACAGAACCCAACCCGCCACGCACTAGAAAAAAATATTGCCGCCATAGAAAATGGTAAACATGGTGCTTGTTTTGGTTCTGGCTTAGCAGCCATCGATTGCGTTATTAAAATGCTCAATCCTGGCGACGAAATTATCTCTACCAACGACCTCTACGGGGGTTCTTACCGCATCTTTAATACCATCTTTGCCAAATATGGCTTGGTCTTCCATTTTGTGGATATGCAAGATCCTGCGGCCGTTGCTGCATTGGTCAATGACCATACCAAACTCATTTGGGTCGAGACACCAACCAATCCGATGATGAATATCATCGATATTAAGGCTATGGCCGCCATTGCAAAAAATGCAGGGGCTTTGTTATGTGTAGACAACACCTTTGCTACTCCTTATTTACAAAATCCGCTCGACCTCGGTGCAGATATGGTGATGCACTCTGTTACCAAATATTTGGGTGGACACTCTGATGTTGTCATGGGTGCTTTGGTTTGCAACGACGACGCCCTTGCAACTGAAATGTATCGCATTCAAAACTCTTCAGGGGCAGTAACAGCACCAATGGATTCATTCTTAGTCTTGCGCGGTATCAAAACCCTGCATCTGCGGATGCAACGCCACTGTGAGAACGGTGAAAAAATTGCACGGTTTTTAGTGAGCCACCCTATCGTCGACAAAGTGTATTGGCCAGGCTTTGAATCGCATCCAAACCACGACGTAGCCAAAACACAAATGCGCGGTTTTGGCGGCATGATTTCCTTTACACTTAAAGGAAATCAATTACAAGATGCACTAGACCTCGTTCAAAAAGTAGAAATTTTTGCACTTGCTGAATCTCTTGGAGGTGTTGAATCGTTGATCGGGCACCCTGCTACCATGACGCACGCTTCTATCCCTAAAGAAGTTCGTGAAAAAAGCGGTGTGGTTGATTCACTTATTCGTTTGAGTGTTGGCGTAGAAGACGCTGAAGACCTTATTGCCGACTTACAACAGGCGCTCAGCTAATCTATTCTTTATAACAAGTCTAAACTCTTGAAGAACTGTTCTTTTTTAGCAGGCGACAACGGAACAGAGGTGCCGTCTTTTAAAATGACGGAACCGCCATCGTGCTTGTCATAGCGTTCAACATAATTCAAATTGATCAAATGCGACTGATGCACCCTAAAAAAGGAGAAGCCAGATAGCATTGTATCATAATCTTTAAGTGTTTTGGAAACAAGAATTTTCTTGCCGTCGTTCAGATAGAAAAACGTATAGTTTTTATCGGCTTCGCAGTGCACGATATCATCAATCTCGATTACAAAAATACTTTCTTGGGTCTTGAGCACGAGTTTGCGCTTGTGATGCGGCTGAATATTGTGCTGTAGGGTTTGAAACTGAGTGTCGTCTTTTTTGTGTTCAACAACCTGCATTGCATTGGTCATGGCCGTATGAAGCTCTTCAGCATCAATGGGTTTAAGGATGTAATCTAGTGCCGAAAATTTAATGGCCTGAACAGCAAATTCTTGAAAAGCCGTTATGAATATGACCTCAAACTGTTTGTATTTTACATTTTTTAGGACGTCAAAACCATTGCCATCTGGCATTTGAATGTCGAGTAAAACGATATCTGGTTGGATATCGTCAATGGCTTCTATCCCAGATTCAACATTCTCCCCATCTGTATAAATCGTTAAATTCAAATCAAACGATTCAAGCATCTTACGGATGAAGGTTCTGGTTGGTTTTTCATCATCGATGATCAGTACTTTTCGACTCATGACACGCTCGGTTTTATTGTTCGGGTTCGTACTTTAATGGCAAGACAAGTTTTACTGCTGTACCTGTTTGTTGAATGGGGTCTAAGTCCCTGATTGTCAAGCTACCGTTAAATTTATACTTTTTATTTAGAATGGCAATGCGCTCCCGTGTAATATCAATCGCCATACTTTTATGTGTCCTCAATTTTTTGGTATCGGCTGATTTTTTCCTACCTACACCATTATCGTGAATTTCTATGATTAGTTGTTCGTCTTGAGCGTGCATGAAAACGCCAATTTTCCCGCCTTTTACGGTGTGAAGTTGACCATGCTCAATGGCATTCTCAATAAAAGGTTGCGTAATCATGGGCGAGACCATGGCTTTATTGAACAATAAATCATCACTTATACTGAGCTCATAATCAAAACGATGCTCGAAGCGCATTTTCTGAGCCGTTAGATATTTATCGAGGATTTCGCGTTCCAACTCAATAGGAATAAATTCTTTTGGGGAGTTCTCCAAAATTAAGCGCATCAGACGTGAAAAATTGACCAAAAATTGAGAAGATTTTTCAGGGTCATTTTCGTAAATATAACTCTGAATGACCGACATCGCGTTGAATACAAAATGTGGATTCATTTGTGTACGCAATAAAGTTTGGGATAATTCTGCTTCGCGCTGCTCTTGCTTGGTTTTAATTTGTTGGGTCCGGAGCACATAAATAACAACGCCAAAAACAATTGCAACAATAAAAATGATAGAAATAAATAATTGGCGGTCACGTTGAAGCTCTAAAATTTCTCGCTCCTTTTGAGCCCGCTCAATTGAGGCTTGCTGATTAACTATCAAACGCTCTCGCTCTTCGCGCAAATTGGCAGCAGCCATTTCTTCGATTCGTGCAGCACTGCGCCAAACAGGGCTGTTTTCCAGCCATTTTGCATATTTCTGTTGATACTGATAGGCGAGTTCGAGCTGACCGGTTTTTTGCGCAATTGTGGCTAAATCTCGATACACATTGGCAATTTTTGGACGCAACAAGCCCTCGTTAGGTAAGTAATTCAAGCTGGACTGAAAAGCCATTTTAGCTGCTTTTAAACGATTTTTACTCAATAAGTACTGTCCGTACTCATAATTCAAATCGGCGGCATAAATTGGGTCTTTAGACAAATTGTTATTTGACAACAAACTAGCAAATGGCAACTCTACACTTTCAGCATTCAAATACATAGTCGTAATCATGAGTAAACGCGCTCGATTTTGATAACGTTCGTTGCCAACATCCGCAAAATATCGATAGGCTAAACCAGCCGCAGCGCTTGCTTTATCTGGTTGGTGAGTACCTAGATAATAACGACCAAGCAAATAATTGGTAAACGCCTGGCTGCGCTCGTCTTTTTCTGATTGGGCTAATTCTTGGGCTAATTTTAAATAAGTTAAAGCCTGATTGTAATTCTTGACTTCAATGGATATACTTGCAATGAGCAGTAACGGATTTAATTTGTAATGATCAAGTTGTGCTTCTTCTGCGAGTTGGAGGGCGTATATGGAACGTTGTACGGCTTGCTCTAAAAGGTTGAACTGCCAATAGATCTGCGCCTGCTGTTGCATGGCATTGATCAGTACCCATTTTTTATCGGCTCTTTTGGCTAGTTGTAAAGCCATGTTACTTGCCCAAATCGCTGAATCTTTTTGAAATGTGGCACTAAAATTTTGCGCAAGTTGAAGGTAAAGGGCAGTTTGCTCTCTATTATTTAAACGCCGATCCATTTGCTGTAGAAGCTTTGCGTAGTGGTATTTTTTATTGGTGGCGATAGCGCAACCCACTATTTTTTTACGCCAATTTGCCTTTGCATTAGAGAAAGTAAGTGGCTCAACACTTTGATTAAAAATTTGAATCATGGATTTTGTATCTCCAAGGTATTGAGCGCGTTCTGCTGCCAATAGCGAAATGAGTGCTTGATTTTCTGCACCGGTATAAGCCTGTCTTTGTGCAACTAATAAGTTGATTTCCTTTTGCCACTCGTTGCGGTTTCGCTCATAGATAGCATCGAGCAGACGCAACCTTACTTGTAGTTGCGACGTCTTATCTTTTGTGGCTTGTAGTTCTTGGCGTAATTTATTTTCAGATTGGGCACTGAGTTGCCAACCAAAAAAGATCTGCGCTATTAAAAAAAACAAGCTTAACTTTGACATCAACAACGAATATACAAATTTCATACGCATGCGTCTCACTACTACTTTATTTGCCTTTTTTATCGCATTATTCTTCAGCTTGAATAGCTGGGCAAGCCATATAATCGGGGGTGAGATCTATTATGACTCATTGGGCAACAATCAGTACAAAATCACGATCGAAATCTACCGAGACTGCAACTCTGCTACAAACTTCGATAACCCTTTGAATTATACCATTTTCGCGGCCAACGGTAGTATTTATTCTGTCAGATATATTGCGCCTTTCTCACAAAACATACTGCCAATTGTCTATGATGACCCTTGTGTGACCGTACCCAACGACATCTGTGTAGAACGCGCAATTTATGTCGATACAGTTACATTGCCATTTAGTGTCCAAGGTTACTATGTATCTTACCAACGCTGTTGTTGGACTGGTGCCATAGATAACATAATAGACCCAGCAAGCAATGGCATCACGCTTACCACTTTTATCCCGGGCTCTGCCTTAGTGGGCGTGCACAACCAAGGGGCGCGTTTTAACAATTATCCACCGCTCATTCTTTGTTCGCAAAATACATTGAACTTTGATCATTCTGCATTTGACCCAGACGGCGATTCTCTAAGTTATGAACTCTTAGCACCCTTGCTTGGAGGTAGCATTACCAATGTTGTTCCCGACCCCGAAGACCCTGCACCCTATACGCCTGTAAGTTGGAATCCTACGTTTTCAGAAACGGTTCCATTTGGCGCAGGATCAAACGTAACCATAGACCCAGTTACGGGCTTTATGACATTCACACCGAACCTCATTGGTAGTTTTGTGGCTGGTGTTGCGGTAAAAGAATGGAGAAATGGCATTCTTATCAATACCAAAATTAGAACCTTTGGATACCGGGTCGTTACTTGCCAGATAGAAGTGCCTATTGAAGTAGACGTAACGGGTCCTACGCAGCTCATAGAAGACTGTGGTTTTGCAGGATTTATCGTCAAACGCACCGACCTCAGCGCCAATTTAGTAGTTCAAATTAGCCTAGGCGGCACTGCTGCCAACGGTGAAGACTACCCATTTATTGACAGCGTGCTCGTTATTCCTGCAGGTGTAGCCTCCGACACCATAGGTATTTCAGCTTTTTTAGATAGCATCCTAGAAGGGACCGAAACAGTCTTCTTCAACGTCATTTTACCAAACCCGTGCGATGGCTCTTTTGACACCACTTCTATCTCCTTAAATATTATTGACTACACGCCCATGACAATTACAGCGGTAGACTCTCTAAATGTTTGTGCAGACTTTGGACAAGGAACGAATATTTGGTGCAATGTGCAAAACGGAATAGCGCCTTACAGCTATGTATGGGGGCCGGGTTTTTTCGCAAATAACGACACCGTTTATGTGCAGCCCAGCAATTTAGAACCCAACCTCAATAACTTTCAAGTATACGTCATGGACCAATGCGCCAAGACCATCACATCTCCTAACATTAGGGTTTACAACCAATGCCCATTGGTGGTACCCAATATCCTGACGCTCAACAACGACGGCACTAATGACTTTTTAGTGATCAAGAATTGGGAAGACTACAACCAAGTGAGTATTCAAATCTTTAACCGCTGGGGCAATCTCATCTATGAAAAAGACAACTACCTCAACGACTGGAATGGTACCGACATGAGCGGAAAAGCACTAGAGGAAGGCGTTTATTTCTATATGGCTACACCGAAAAGCGAGAAATACGAATACGATAACCAAGAAAAAACACTGTATACGCTTCATGGTTTCGTCCATTTGGTGAAACCTTAGTAAAGTCAATAAACTTTGGCGCGAGGGATAAGAAATCAATCAGTGAATTAAATATACCATGCCAAAATGAATGCCTACGGAGGCCGCATTGGTTTTATATTCGCTAGGATAAATACTGAGCGAGGTCCCCATGGCGTCTACTCCACCTGCGTCATTTGGACTATACATAAAGCGTGAGCTGAGAGATACTGCCAAAGGAATTTTTTTCAGTTTCATTCTAGCGCCAAATCCGAACATATAACCTAAAAAGTTTTGATATTCATCTGTTACATCATTAGTTGCGGGCGGATCTATCAATGTACTAGCGTAAGAATAGGTTGCAGACCTCACATTATTCATAACAACACCAAATTCACTGAAAGAGCCCTCTTCACCACCTAATCTTAAATATAATGGTATCTGAGTTGTAGTAAGTTTAACATTAGATTTATAGGAACTTGCTACGGTTTCACCTCCTTGATAGGCACAAATAAAATTTCCAAACATCAATTCTGCTCCAACGCCAATAAATTTATAATTCACACTTAGGGCAGCACCATAATTTTGACTATAAGCCACATCGTAATCTTGAGAGGCGCCTAAGTCAGAAATATTTTTATTGAACATAGCCGTTGCGCTGTAGGCATATTTTGCCGCTACATCGAAAGTGAGCATTTGCGCATTTACTGCGCTCATACAGGTCAACAGAGACAAAGAAAAGAATAGTTTTTTCATGTTAGATAGTTTTAGGCCAAATGATCGGCAAGCACTTTATACGTAGGGTCTTCTAAAATGTTCACTTCGATGAGCTGGTCTGCATTTTGAAGTAAAAGTAAGCAATCAGGACTCAGGTGTTTGAGTTGTAATATCTTACCTTCTCTACTGTATTGCTCGGTTAATTTGTTGAGTGCATCAATGGCCGACATATCTACCACTCGGCTTTCTGCAAAATCTATAATTACATGCCTGGGATCAGCAGCAACTTCGAATTTCTCTAAGAAAGTAGCAGTTGAACCAAAAAATAAGGGGCCGTAGATTTGATAATGCTTGACGCCATTTTCGTCAGTAAATTTTCTAGCTCTGATTCGTTTGGCGTTGTCCCAGGCAAAAACAAGGGCTGCTATAATTACCCCAACAAAGACCGCCAAAGCAAGGTTGTGCAAAAACACGGTAACCAAGGTTACAACGACCATGACAAAAATATCAGAGGACGGCATTTTACGAAAAACCTTTAAGGAGGCCCATTCAAAGGTTCCAATAGACACCATAATCATGAGACCTGTTAATGCAGCCATCGGAACCATTTCGATGAGGTCTGAGGCGAACATCACAAAAAGCAATAAAAAAACTGCCGCAATCACCCCAGACAACCTTGCTCTAGCACCGTTTCCTATGTTAATGAGGCTTTGGCCAATCATTGCACAACCGCCCATTCCAGAAAATAAGCCCGATAAAACATTTGCCGCACCTTGTGCAATGGCTTCTTTGTTGCTGCGGCCTCTGGTTTGGGTCAATTCATCAACAATATTCAAGGTGAGTAAACTCTCAATTAAACCAACGCCCGCAACAATTGCAGCATACGGAAAGATGATTGTTAAGGTACTCCATGATATAGGCACCTCTGGTAAATGAAAAGGCGGAAAACTTCCTTTAATAGACGAAATATCGCCAACAGTTTTGGTATCTAACTGAAACAAACTAACCAAACCAAAAATAATAAGAATGGCTGTTAAAGAGGCCGGTATAGCTTTTGTGAGTTTAGGCAGGCCCCAAATAATCAACATTGAAAACAAAACTAAACCTAACATTAAAAAAAGCGCAGGACCTTGCAGCCATGCACCTTGCTCATCTTTAAATTGAGCCAGTTGAGCACTAAAAATAACGATGGCTAGACCGTTCACAAAGCCGTAAATAACAGATTGTGGAACAAGCCTGATGAATTTACCTAACCTTAAAACGCCAGCCAGTACCTGGATAAGCCCGGCCAGAATAACAGTTGCAAAAATATATTCTACCCCATGGCTTTTTACTAAACTGACCAAGACAACCGCAACAGCACCTGTAGCGCCGGAAATCATGCCCGGGCGACCACCAAATAAAGCACTCACCAGCCCCATAACAAAAGCAGCATACAAGCCTGTTAGTGGTGAAAGCCCTGCAATTAGGGCAAAAGCAACAGCTTCTGGCACCAATGCGAGGGCTACAGTTAAACCTGAAAGTATTTCTGTTTTATAATTGATGTCTTTTGGAAGTAAAAAGTTCATTTAAAGATTGTAAAGGATTGTTTTCATTGAATTTTGTGCAAAGTTATCTTTTTAAGCTAGCTGAAATACCTAACTTTAACGGATGAAGCCGTTTTTGCTTTTATTTACATCATACATTCATTTCGTTCCATTTGTCTTCGGACAAGAACTGCTCAAAAAATGGAATATCTCCTCTTATACCATTGAACTTTATCGCGTTGAGCAAGTACAAGAGTCTTATGGCGGCATTGACATCGAAGCAATTCGCAACCCAAGAACTCCCAAAAAGGCCTTTTATACCACATTTAACATCCTCAAAAACGGGAAGCAAACGATTATATCGGGCCATATAAGAACCAGCAAAGATTCATGCCAATTAAATTTCATAGACTTGGGTATTACAAGAAGTTTATCCGGTGTTTTAGGTCAGGATGTCGTATTGAACCTTTGTGAAAAAACTATACAATCCAAACCAATTAAAAAACCAAATTGGCTAACAATACCAATAGATTCATCGCTTATCAAAGACCTCCAAAGCGATTCTGTGCAGCGCATGCATCCTAAAATGAACGAGGCATTGCGCATTTTTACAACACATGAGTACACCGTTTTGAACAACAAATACATTCCTTCTGAATGGCAAGCGCCCTACCTTCCCCGTTATCAAATCACCGTTTATCAGGGCAAAGCCAAGCACGAGGTCTTATTGTATTGGGACCGCTATATCATCGATAATTATGTGTACTCTTCAGGGAATAATCAGGGTACAGCGGCAGCAGACAAGCATTTTTGGGAAAGTAATTTAAAACTGTTACAAAGGGATCAACTTATTGAAAAAAATAGCACTGGACAACACTAAATGGACTTAAATAAAAGCATCGGAATAGGACGCATTGAGCGTTGGCTTAAATGGTTGCAATACCACCTGACCAAAAAACAATTTTTGCTGGTTGCCAGTATTCTTGTGGGCTTGAGTGCTGGAATTGCCGCAGTAGTTCTCAAAACCTTTGTACACTACATATTTTTGGCTGCTACCTATGACAAACTCAGCGATTTCCGCTTTTTGTATTTGGTGCTTCCTGGTATTGGCTTATTGCTCACGGTACTCATTAGCCGCTACCTTTTAAAAAATAAACTGACCAAAGGGCTTCCGCAAGTACATGCCGCAATAGCCAAAAGAAACGGTTCTATGCCCCAACACCTCATGTACGACCAAGTCCTCACAAGTTCGGTTACGGTAGGGCTTGGTGGTTCTACTGGGCTAGAAGCGCCAATTGTAGTTACAGGAGCTGCCATTGGTTCTAATTTTTCTAGAAAATACCGCTTGTCTATCAAAGACCGTACACTCCTGCTTGCTTGTGGCATAGCCGGAGGCATTGGCGCGGCATTTAATGCGCCTATTGCTGGCGTGCTTTTTGCCTTAGAAGTGCTGTTATTAGACATCAGTATTACGGCTTTTATTCCGCTCATTATTGCAGCTGCTACTGGCGCATTGGTCACAAAAATTGTCTTGCACAATGGAATTTTGCTGACTTTTTCTTTGAAAGAAACCTTCGATTATACCAACGTGCCTTTTTATGCCCTTCTCGGCTTATTAGCTGGCCTTGCCTCAGTCTACCACATGCGCACTTTCTTGAAAATAGAAAGCCTTCTAAGGCGTTTGAAAGGCGGAATTTACCTCAAAGTACTGATTGGCGGTCTGCTCCTTGCAGCGCTCATTTATATTTTTCCTTCGCTTTTTGGCGAAGGCTATCAAAGCATCAAAATACTTGCTGACCAAGACCCAAGTAGCCTCATGGACAACAGCTTATTTGAGAAATTTAATAAAAATTCATGGGTTGTTTTGGCATTCACTATTGTGGTCATGTTTGCCAAACCTTTAGCGACGGGGCTTACATTAGGTTCTGGCGGTAACGGCGGGAACTTTGCCCCCGCCTTATTTTTAGGTGCTTATTTAGGCTATTCCTTTTCAGCGGGTCTCAACATGACCAGCCTCATTCATATTCCAGTCAATAATTTTACCATTGTAGGTATGGCTGGAATTCTTGCGGGTATTTATCACGCGCCGCTTACGGCCATCTTCTTGATTGCCGAAATTACAGGAGGTTATACCCTCATGATTCCACTCATGTTGGTTTCTTCAATTAGTTATGCGGTCTCTAAGTACTTCGAGCCCTTTGCTATGGACATCAAAAGAAGTGTCAAAAAGGGCGAGGCGCTCACGCAAGACCGCGATAAAAATATTTTGTTCTCGCTTAAAACAGATGAGTTTATCGAAGCAGACTACCCCCTTTTATATCCCGAGAACCAACTCGAAGACCTCGTAGATATTCTCTCACAATCTTCAAGAACTGTTTTTCCGGTTATCAATGGGCGCAAAGAATTACTGGGTGTTATTTGGCTCGATAACGTAAGGGCTGTGATGTTCAAACCTGAACTCTATCAGGAAATTACGATCGGAGAACTCATGACCGAAACCAAACAAACAATCAGCCCCCAAGACCCGATGGAAACCGTTATGCAAATTTTTGAAGCGTCAGACCAAATCGTCTTACCAATTGTTGAAAATGGCTATTACAAAGGCTTTATTAGCAAATCCACTGTATTTTCAGCGTACAGAAAATCTTTAAAAATTAACACGCTCGAATAGCATGACCGCACAATTACTCATCTTAATTAGTGGAATCTTATTATTGGCCTATCTCTTAGATTTGAGCGCTAAGTTTACCCGCATACCTACTGTTATCTGGCTCTTAGCAATGGGCTGGGGGCTGCAACAATTTACTCAGTTTGCACAAATTAAAGTTCCCGAACTAAACGGTATTCTACCTGTTTTTGGAACCATTGGCTTGATATTAATCGTGCTCGAAGGTGCGCTCGACCTCAAACTGAGCAAACGAGCTATCCCGTTAATTAGTAGTGCTTTTCTGATGTCATTACTGCCGTTTATTGCCTTTACTGGGCTTTTTGCTTGGGCTTTAGTTGAGGTAGAACAAACCACTTGGCGCATTGCCATATTGAACGCCTTGCCATTTGCCATTATTAGCAGTGCCATTGCCATACCGAGCGTCAAAAACTTTAAGGTCCGCATCCGTGCGTTTATTACCTATGAAAGTAGCATTTCAGACATTATTGGCGTCTTGGTATTCAATTTTATATTGATCAATAAGGTCTACAACTTCCAATCTGTTCTTGGCTTTTTTGGCCAAATACTAGTGGTATTTGTCTTATCGATTGTACTGAGCATTGTGCTATCTTTTCTGCTCAGTAGGATGTCCAACCACGTCAAATATGGTCCAATTTTGTTGTTGATTTTACTCCTTTATAGCCTCAGTAAACTATGGCATTTACCTGGACTCATTTTCATCTTGATTTTTGGCCTTGCGCTCAGTAATTTGCATTTATTTAAAGAATGGCGTATTGCTCGTTTTTTTCAGCCCGAAAAAATCCCACAAGAAATCAAACAATTTTCTGATATCGTTGCAGAAGCCACTTTCTTAATTAGGTCCTTATTTTTTGTGTTGTTCGGCTTCATGATCCAAACTGAAGATCTGCTCAACCTTAACACCCTCCCGTGGTCTATTGGTTTAATGGCCTTACTTTTTAGCCTGCGCTTTCTATTCTTATTGCTTACAAGGCAAAGCTTGAGTCCTTATTTGTTTGTGGCACCGCGAGGCCTCATAACCATCCTGCTTTATTTAAGCATTCCTGTCTCACTCCAACTCAGAACTGTCAATCAGGCCCTCTTTATTCAAGTAATCTTGTGCAGTATTTTAGTCATGATGATTGGACTTATTTTTCACAAAGAACCCGTACAAAACACCCCTCCACATGACACCCATTAAACTACTTTTACTCAGCCTTTTATTAGCATTTGGTATCCGCGCCCAATTCGTTCAAGAAATAGAAGGAGAATATTTTGGCAAAAATATCACCCAAGCCGACCTTGACATCCTATTTGTAAACAACCCCAACCTTTATTGGCTCAACTTTGACTACAAAGACAGCACACTGATACTACCCAATTTTCAAAAATTAGACATCCTCGCTATTAAAAGTGAATCTTTACGTTCTTTGACAATGCCCGATACGCTTTTTGAACTCGGCCTAATCGATTTCAATTTGCCCAATTTGAGCACATTCAAAGAGCCTATTGCGCCAAACCTCTATCAACTGACGCTTTATTCGAATCTGACGAGTCTTCCTCAGTTTATTTGCACCAGTGAAGAACTTACTTTGGTAGACATCAAAAACTACAACGATGATAGTAGCTGGTCAGAATGTTTAGAAGACCGTTTTTTGAACGGGCCTTTTGAACTCTCCAGTTGCGAAATACTTGACGGCAAAGACGGTCCAATAGTTGCTAAAATCGTAAGCCCGGACGGCGCCCCAGACCAATGGCTCGAAAGCTCCGACGATATGTCAGAGGAGGATTTTGAAGACCTGCAAAAGGGCATGCAACGAACCGGGCGCATGATTGCCGTTATTCGCCGCGCTACTGGCTTAGCCTTGGCCGGGATTGTATTTTTGATTTGGAAATCGTGAGAATTAAAAGATCAAATCTATCATTTCAGGAAAGAGGATAACTAAACTACCCTTACATGAAAACTGAACCAAGACAAAACTGGGAAGCCGCCTTCCAAGAAATGCACGCCAACGGCGATGACGAACTCCTCATTGCTGATGTTTTTGAAGATGAGAAATTTGAGGAGTATGACTCTCAGATTGGGGCAGAAGATAAAGATTAACAAAAAACCCCACACAAGGCGGGGTTCAATAAACTTCAAATTCTAGTTTTACTGCTTCACAAATGAAAAAATGAGAAGAAAAGGTACTTCTCTAGTATTTATGCACAATAAATTGCTTCTGCACTGGGTGTTGACCTTAATGAATTCTTACAGTTTGAGCCACCATTTAATTACAAAGCCTTTAGTGAGCAGCCAGCTATTTATAGCCCGAGGAAGCATTCAAAGTAATGTCTTTTGTATCGTTTGATCAACGAGTTTAGCTTCTTGTTTCCGGATGTCGAGTAATTTAGCGTACTTCGAAAAATTGGTGAGTATGTCTTTTACTTCCGCGATAATTTGCATCGGATTTGAAATGTTGAAATGACTTGCTAATTTGAATAAATCTATGGAAGAGGGGTTTTGATAAGTCCCTGCATAAGACAATTGATGGCAGTTATTTGGTGCTGGAGAAAAAG
>JALRJE010000080.1 GCA_023268965.1 Crocinitomicaceae bacterium | reverse complement strand
TGACTTTCGATGATAGCTGAAAAATCTGCTTTACCAATTATGGTGGTGCGCACTTCGTATTTTTTATCGATGTAGGCCTCCAAGAAATTCATGTTGTTTCTGAAGTTTGTTTCGCCTAATTCCATGAGCTTTTGCTTATCTGTCAAACTTGTATAAAAAATCAGATTTTCGTCATCTGAAATTTCATATCCAAAAGCTCTAATTGGCTTGACAGCTATTTTTTCTGTGTTGAATTTTTCCACAGCTGTTAATTGATTAGAAAAGATAGTTTGTGGAATATGAAAACCAACTTTTCTAGCGACAATTTTTTGAAGTAATTTACTTCCAGCTTTGAATTCATTCACAGTATGCCCAATCCAAGGCAACTCATGTAATGCAATTCGTAAATATTTTAAAAAGCCATCTCCTTCCTCTTTCAGTAAATTTGCTAATTCTTCGTTGTCAATCGGGTCGTAAGTAGTCATTGGCTTGCAGGGTCTTCTTTCCCAAACAGCACTAATTTGTTGACTTGTAATGGTGTGGTGGCCATCTTTGGTTTGAATACTAAATTCGTTTTTTTCGTTGCTCACTTGATAGTAAATATCGTAGTGCGAGTATAAATTCTCGGTATTCAAACGAAAAAATGGTACATGTAATGCTAAAAGATGATCAATTACTGGGTTTGGATGGATGTCTTCTTGATTGGTGATAATAAGTAGCATAAAATAAAAAAAGAGGCACGAAGCCTCTTTTGAATTAGAAGGATGAATTATTATTTTTCTTGTGCGTCGTCGGTCACATTTTTCCATTTTGGAAAAATAATGTTACCTGCATTTTTGGCACTTTTTGTAGCTCTTTTAGATGATCCCATTCCATATGGAAAGATAGTTTTTTGGGTTTGCGGATCATAGATGCTGTAGTTGAATTCTTCGACAACATTCTGCTCTCTTGTTCCGTGGGCAATAAAAGGCGGTGTAACTTGGTTTAAATCAGTTCTCATAACGTTATTCTTCAAATTAAATACTCAAAACACTTCTTAATTCAGCAATTTTAGCTGCTTCTGTATCGCTGATGCCATCACTAGAATCAGCCATCTCGGTCATCATTTCGATGATAAGTTCACCGTAACTTTGATCCTTATTTAATTCTGCTTTGATACAGTCAAGTACTGTATTTCTGTGATTTTCAGCACCAGCACTTAATAAGTAACATAACTCAGAATAGATTTCGAAACCAACATGCAGATTTGAATCAATTTCCTTGCAAGAGTTTGCTAAATTTTGTTTTTCTAATTCATCGAAATCACCATCACTTCCAGCAACCATAACAGAAGGAAGCATCATAATCATAGATGAAAAATGATCGATTGTTAAAAAAGTACCACGTTCATTAGTGTACCATTCATGACATTTTTGAATTTCCATAGTTTATTAATTTAGAGTGTGAATTTAGTTTAAAAATATTAAAAATTTGATACATTCATGATACATTACTTTTCAGTGGCATCATCTTTTTTCAATAATTTCCATATTGGTTTATCAACAGTACCAATATTACGGTTTGTGGTTGTAAATTCTTTTTGAGAACCCATACCTAAAGAATAATCAGTTTTTTGTTGGTTAAAGATCTCCATTTTTTGGGTATATATTGATACACAATCGATACATTTACAGCATGATTGATGAATTGAAAAATGAACTTGAAAAGACGTTCAGCCGTAAAATTGAGGATAGAGGTGATTGCGAGGCACTTGTACAAGATATTTATGAAAAGACTGGTGCTGTACTGTCTTATAACACCTTGCGTCGTATGTACGGCTTGGCAGAATACCGCAAGCCTCGAGAAAGTACGCTTGATCAGTTGTCGGTTTATTGTGGTTTTCGTTCGTACAAAGATTTTACACAGCGATATGCCGAAATAGATACCTGGCCAACTTGGGAAAGTATTTATGTGGTACTTTCTTTAAATGAACCAAACGCACTACTGGAAACACTACATTATAGGAAATTAAGGCAAGAGCAATTTACTATCTCATTTACGATCGTTGTTCGTGAATTACTCAACAGACGAGACTTTGACATGTTGAAAGTTCTTTTTGAATTTCCAGCCTTTCAATTCGCGGCGCTGCCCTATGACGAGGTTGCTCAAATTGGAGTATTGATTGGCTTACATTTTCGAAATTTTGACGACCCTGTTTTAGAGCAGAAGTTGCTTTTATTGCCCAATTTTAGGGACCTCGTATTTAAAATTTTTGTTGACTACCGTCATTTAAACCACAAGTATGGGTCTTGGATATCCTTTTTAGTTCAGCAAGCTGACATAGATGCTGAGACTCAAGATTTCATTACGTGTTTAGCGCTTTGGAGAATGATATTGTGCAACGAAAAAATCACACCAAGCGCTATGGAGCAGCTCCCGCAATTGGATTTAAAACAACACCCAATATTATTCGGTCGAATTTTTGGCATAAGAATGCATGTGGCTCGTTCTGAAAAAGACCGAGACGAACTTATTCAACAAATGCAATTTCGTTTGGCTACCCAACCTCATTTAGCCACAGAACTTCTTTACGAGCCCTCAGTGCAGAGCTTGGTGCTCCAAAACAGCGCGCTTTCCAACTTTGTTATTTCCAAGGCCTCTTTGATCAATGACATCAAATTTTGGTATCATTTTTCTCAGGTGGCTATTCATCGGGTTTTTCAGGTTTCAGTCTTGATCAGTAATGGGCAATATGCCAAAGCTTTGGGTGTTCTCGAGAATATTCCTTTCGGACACATCAGACACGGATACCGCGAATTTATCGAGCTATATGTTGTATTTTTTCATTGGGTTATTGCCAAAGAAACAAAGAGTCATGAAACGGAAAGGTATCTTTTTGAATTTGAATCTAGGCTTGGTAAAATGCCATATCCAATTTTTACTCGGGCTTATTTTTCTGCCTATTTTAAGAACGATTGACCAAATATAATACGGTTACTAACAAATAGATCAGCACAATAAAAAGATATATTTTACCTGCTGAGCTTTTTGGTTTATTGTCTTCTATTGGTTGTTCATCTGGATGTTTCATCAGGATGGAAGTAGGCTTCTTTTTGCAAAGAAAGTCAAACATGTACACAAATTTGGTCCATATGTGGTACATTTGACTCATGTTACAAGACTTAAAAATTCAAGTGGAAAAAACGTTTGGTCAAAAAATCGATGGCCGAGGAAAGGCTGAGTTATTGGCTGAAGATATCTATCTGAAAACCAATTTACTATTGTCTTACAATACTTTGCGTAGGTTTTTTGGGCTCGTTGAAAATACCAAGGCAAGCAGATCTACACTAGACACCTTAGCTGTCTATTGTGGTTTCTCGAGTTATCATGATTTTTGCAAGCGCTTTCCTAGTATTGACCACTGGCCTATTTGGGAAGGTCTGTTTCTTTCTCTGGCGAGTTTATCCTACGACCAGCTGCTTTTACAATTGAAGCGTCGCAAAATTGAACACCAAGATTTTGGGGTTGCCTTTGCCATTGCCGTGAAAGAACTCATTGGAATGCAGCGACACAGCGAGGTACTTCGTTTGTTTCGAGAGCCTGATTTTCATTTTTTCAATTTGCATTTTGACCAAGTGAGTCAAGTAGGGGTGATTCTAAATATGTATTTTAGAAACCACCATCATCCAAAGCTGGAAAAGCTACTCTTAAGTGAAGAAAATTTTCTTCATTTGGTGGTCAAGTCAAATATTGATTATACACAATTCAATGCCAAATACGGCAAATGGATAGTTTATCTTGAGCCGCAAACAGATTTAGACGCCGAAACGCTTCTCTTTATTCGTTGCATCAAACCTTTTATGTATATCGCTAATAACCAATCAGTTCCAAAAGCAATTATTGATCGCGTCCCCGATTTATCTTCAGAACAGCATCCTATTTTGTTTGGTCGTATATTTTGTCTTAAGATAATTTTTTCAGAACAGCAACTAGAAAGGGAATATTATATCGATCTATTAGAACAACGCCTACAGGCAGAACCGAGTGCTAGAGCAGAATTACTTTATGTGCCCGCTATCCATAGTTTATTGACCCAAGAAAAATACCTTACAGAATTTACAGAAAAAGCACTTGAGACCACACCACCAATTTTTCATTGGTATCAGATTTCTTTGCTTGGTATTGAAGAGATTTTTTTGGCTTCAAGGTGTATTGCGCGCAAAGATTTCCAGACGGCACGACAGCTTCTTGCTAATAATCCAATAGAAAAAATACGTTTTGGGTACAAAACCATCATGGATATCATGTGTACTTTTTTTCAAATACAGATTGATCAACATTTCAATGAAGATACAGCGCTATTAATAACTCAATTTACTGAAAAATGCAGTCAAATAAACATGCCCCTTTTTAATCAAACTTACTTTGATTCGTATTTTGCTGCAGCGGATTGCTCAGATCAGAACTGACTATATGCTTTTTTGTAGCGGCGCTTTTTGAGTGTGTGGGGGAGATTGCGAATGGCACGCCTACAAACCTGACGCTGCATGTTTTCTTTGATAGAACCCATTTGCCCGCGGTTGACTTCCTCTGAAGACCAAATTTGGCGTCCACTTTTGGCGTCATAGAGCATCAGGTTGAGCTGTACAATATTCGTAATGGCATTGAAATTGGGATTTGCTGAATTGAGCATCATAGCAGTAGCTTCGTTAATGGGTTCGAGCACTTGAATATTGCCATAAATGAGTGCATCTACCTGCAAGAGGCTACATAAAGCGTTGTTGTTGAGGGTACTGTTTGGATAGCCTGCTCCGTGCAGCATGGCATTAACCTCGTCTGGGCTCATGATTTCTGCGTGCACACTGCCACTTCGGCTGTAAAACTCAAGTTGACGGTAAAGCCTTTGTTGTGTTTGTTCGCTTTTGCTGCGGTTGAGCTCTATATATTTTTCTTGGTTCATCCAAATCTTGCGCTCAATTGTTGCTTGGATAGGTAGAATTGCAATGCGGTTGTGCGCCTGCGAAAGCTCCACAACATTGGGTGCCTCTTGGATCGAAATACAACTTGTGGCTACGAAAAGAATAAATGTATAAAGTATAAATTTGAACATGTGCATTATTTAGAATTGCTAAAGACAAAATTAGTGCCAAAATTTGGACAAAAAAAGAGGGGGTTGCCCCCCTCGTCTGACTAACAGCAATCAGAAAACTTATAAATTCCAGGTTAACTTCAAAGAGGTGAGTATGCCAGGTTTGATTTGAGTAAAGAATTGGTCTTCGGCACCATAAGAGCGGTATACTTGTTCGGTGGCGTCGTTGAGTAAGTTATTGACACGCAAACTGCAGTCGAACTGATCTTCTTTACCGAATTTCTTATTGATGCTAAGGTTCAAAGAATGAAAAGGAACGGTATAGACATCTGGGCGATCAACAATACCAACAAAGTAAAGCGTTGGGCCCTGTACGTTGTAGAAAACAGCCATCTCAAATTTGTCTAAAACACCTTCTTTTTTCTTAGGATCGTAGATCAAACCAGCATTGATTACGTAAGGGGCTTGGCCAGCCATTCTGCGATAGCGGTCAACAACCTGGCCTTCTCTTGCGTTTTCTACGCGGCTCTCGTATTCGATAGCGTTGAGTTCAATTTTTGAATCGACAATTGTCAGGTTGGTAATGATGTCAAAATACTTGAGTTTTTTCGAAATAAATTTGAGGTCAGAGCGGTACTCGAGTTCTCCACCAATTACTTGTCCATCGCCGACGTTGCGCGGCTGAAAAGAACCGTCTTGCACCGCATATTGGATGATCTCAATGGGGTTAATGAACTTTTTGTAGAAGCCAGAAATGGAGAAGGTCTTGCCTTTTTTCGGCATGATTTCGTAGCGCAGGTCAAAATTGTGGATATCAGTACTCACGAGGTTTCCATTCCAGTACACTTGGGTAGGGGAGAGTGAATCCTTAAATAAACCACCAATAAACGTACGACCTGTGAGTGGGTCATAGATTTCAGCATAAGACAATTCTTTAAATGAAGGCCTTGCAATCGTTTTGCTATAAGACAAGCGGATGTTTTGCTCATCGGTTTGGCTATAAACAAAATTGACAGAAGGAAAGAATCCGAGGTTTTCCAATACCTTTTCATTGAATAGTTGGTTTTGCCCAAGCTGATCTTGGCCTGTGTAGCGGTGAACGTAGTATTCAGTACGCAAGCCCATGACCGATTTGAGGCGGTTGGTGATTTCAAATTCTAGAGCGGTGTAACCAGCTGTGTTGGTAATATTGGAATTAAACTGATTCGGATTGACCGGAATAAACGGAGCTTCGTAGGTAACACCCGTGTTAATATCTCCATTATAAGGCCATAAATTGGCTTCGGTGAAAATTTCGTCGGGGTTGCCTGTAAGTGTAATATCACCGCGCACATTGATCATGAAATTGCGGATGACGTAGTCACGTGTTTTGTAGGTGTTGGCAGCACCAAATTTCCATTTGGCGTCTTCACCTAATACTTTTATTTTTCTTTCGAAATCAACTTTAGAAGAGAGGTTGTCTTCTTGAAGATCACGCCAAATGCGCTCAGGGAATCCTGTTTCGGTAGAAATAGCATAACCATTGCCACGGTATTCATATCGCGTAATACGGTTATCTGGATCTACAATCGTGGAGCGCGTAGGAGAAATTTTCCATTCGATTTTCCATTTGTCGTTTTCAGAACGGTGTAAGCCTGAAAGCTGAATATTCGTTAGCCCTTTTTGGCTGTAGGAAAGGTTGTGCTGAAAGGCATTGAAGTCTGCACCTTGGTCACGTGAGGTATATTCAAAAATACCAGCACTGGACTCTCCATTTTGCAAATGAAGGGCATTGAGTTGGATTTTGTAGGTTTTACCTTTAATGGCAATACCTCCTAATACTGCTGCAAGCACGTTATTGACGCCAAGGCTACCATTTTGAATCACGCGTTCTTCCATCTCATTAACGGTGTTGTCTCCGCTAAGACCGTAGCGCCCGTAGGTGACGTCGTCGTAATATTCCGTATTGTTTGAATAATTGAATGCAAATTGATAACCGATGGTGTAGTTTTCCTTTTTCTTTTGATTGGCTAAAGTAAAACCTAGACCCATATTCATGAGGCTCATTTGTTTGAGCGCTGCTAAGTTTGGATTAAATGAACGCAGGATGTCCTGATAGCGCTGTCCATTTGCAGAATTTGGATTGCCGACAACCTGTGCAAAAAGTGGAATATTATTGATTGCAGGAATAGCTCTTGTGCCGTCGTCAAAACCTAAGAAATCAAGTTTTCCACCCGCGTAGTTGAGGTAATCTTGGTTAAAGTGAAAATTAGGGTTGAAACCTCCAGAAACAAAAACACTGGTTACTTTTTTGTCTGCAAAACTCTTCAGGCCAATATCGATGATACCTCCCGAAAAATCTGCAGGTAACTCGGCAATAAAGGTTTTATTGACGATGAGGTTGTCGATGACGTTGGTCGGGAAGATATCCATTTGTAAGGTATTGCGGTCGGGGTCAAGACCCGGGATATCCATCCCGTTCAGAACCGTTTTGTTGTAGCGGTCTCCGATACCTCGTATAAATACGTATTTGCCATCGGCCACAGATACACCTGTTACCCGGCGCATGGCAGAGGCTGCATCGTTGTCGCCGGTATTTCGAAAAGCTGCGCTGGAGATACCGTCGATCATATTTGGTGATTTGAGTTTCATGCTGAGCATGGCACCTTCGGTATTTTTCTTTTGCTCGCGCTTGACAACAAAATCTTTGGTTGTTTGTACTTTGGAATCAAGGCCAAATGCATCTAAAACTGTTACTTGGTCTGCACTTACAGTTACCTCAGCGAGGCTATCGGTTTGGTATGCCGCCATTTTAAATTGAAGGGTATAAATACCCGGGGCGCACTTGAGCTCAAACTTACCTTCTAAATCGGTGATGGTTAAAAAGGTCGTTCCTTTGGCCTGAACTTTGACACCTTGTATGAACTCTGAGTTACTTAAGTCAAAAACACTTCCTCTAATAATGCCAGTTTGTGCAATGGAGTAAGTACTAATTGAGAGGAGTAGGAGGAGAAAAATTGATTTCATGATTGCTGTTGAATGCTGTTAAATAGGAAAACCCGCAGTGAAAACTGCGGGTTTTTGAATCAATTGATAATATTAAAATGCAAGGTTACCGCTTACGCCAGCCCAAGTCCAGCTTGTGAATGCGCTTACGTTAGCACCTACTGTGTTTGCACCAGCAGCAACATCTGTAGCGTGTACATCTGTACCAGCTTTGAATACTGCAGTTAAAGCAACACCTGTAGGAAGTGTAACTTGTAGGTTACTAAAGGTTAGATCGCCAGCAGCGAAAGTAACATCAGAACCAGATGATAATGAGAAGTCACCACGGCCATCAGTAGCTGGGTCTGGGAAACCAAAGAAATAGATGTTGTTGAAGTCACCACGTGCAGAAGAACGGAAGTCACCTAATTCAGAAGCATCATTACCTTTTACTGTACCGTTTGTTAATGTATGACCAGCAAGCAATGAACCTTCAGGACCATCGATTTCTAAAGCGTGGTCAGTTTGGCCACCACAAACGACAACGAAGTTGTTGAGTGTACCAGCCCAAGCTTGGTCTGTATCGATTCCGTCGTCACCTGCGTTCCAAACTAAAGCGTTCGTTACGTTTACAGTTCCACCGAAAAATTCGATACCGTCATCTTGGTTAGCAACTACTTCTACGTTTTCGATAACAGTACCGTTACCAACACCACCTAAAGTAAGGCCGTTGATTTCGTTACCTTCACCGATGTTAGCACCACCGTGACGGATAGAAATAAATTTAACAACACCAGAGTTGTCAGCAGCGTCAGAACCACCGTAAAGACCATTCGGGTCAGATGCAGGGATACCTTCGATCTGAACAGATGCAGCATCTGCAGAGATAGGCGCATTACCCATGATCATTAAACCACCCCAAAGACCACTTAAAGTTGGATCTAAGTTCGGGCTAGCGATTTGTCCTGGTTGAATTTCGTCAGCGATAGATGTAAAGATAATTGGAGCAGCTGCTGTACCTACCGCGTTGATTTTAGCGCCGCGTGCAATGATAAGTGCAGTTGCATTTGCACCTGTACCAGCTTGTCCTTTGATGATTGTTCCTGGCTCGATAGTTAAAGTAACGCCGCTTGTAACAGCAATACGTGAACCTAAGATCCAAATTTTGTCAGCTGTCCAAGTGGTGTTGGCAGTGACGTTTTCAGTAACAACTACTTCGTTTTCTGCCGGAGCATACACACAAGATCCGTCGTCTTTTTTTGCTGACTCACTGTAGTTAAGTGCAGTTGGGTCAGTACAACCTTTCTTCTGGCAGCTCGAAAAAGAGAGCGTCAGGGCTGAAGCGGCTGCTACAAGTGTTAATGTTTTTTTCATCTTTTTTAGTTTTTAAATTTGTTGAGACAAAATTCTGCAAACTATTCTCTAAGATGATTAAATGAAAGTTATCCAATCTTTAAAAATTGGAAGCCTTATGTTAAGCGATTATTAATCATTGGTGCTTTTAGCACGGGCATAGGCAAATCTTTCCAAAAGTTGGGGTTGTGCATAGCCATCTAAACCATTGATAGCTACAACTTTACCCTTATCTAATTGCAACCAGTTGTCAGAAGTTAACAGTTCTTCTTCGTAGAATACAGCCTCTATTGACGCAATGACATGAATACAACCATTTTCGGCAATGAGGTATTCATTGACATATTTACACAGCAATTTAACGGGGCTTCCTTTTACAAAGGGCACTGGGCAACCCCCATGGTAAACCGCCTCTAGGTTGGTCATGTCGAACTCACTGACGTCTTCTGGATAATTTGCTGAGGTATGATGCGCATCGGCAATCTGATCTGCTGAAATATGATTCACTGAAAAATAACCATATGCTTTGATGTTCTTGTAGGTATGCCTTGGAACAGTGGTAGGGCGCAAGATAAAACCGATGAGTGCGGGGTCGCTACCGAGGTGAGTTACGCTCGAAAAGATGGCTACGTTCGTTTGACCCGCGTTATCTATGGTGGCAATAAGGTTGGCCGATTTATAACCAGTACAGCTATTAATGAGGTTGAGGCGCTCAATGCGGCCCATTTTTTGGATTTCGGAGCGGTCTATTCGGATCAAGGACATAATTGAATTTTTTATTTTACAACAAGCCGATCCTAGAATGGTTTGAAGCTAGGGATCAAAAAAAACAAACCGAGTTGAACACTGACGAGCTCTTCTAATTGAAAATCAATGAGTGCTTGTTTTTGATATTTAACACTGAGTTGCAACCCGAAATCTCTATTGAAAAAGTAGGTAGGGCTCAGGCCTACCTGAAAGTGTAGCATGTCGTCGCCGCGCAATAAAAAGTTGTCTTGAAGTTGGGCGTTGCGCAGGTGGGTGAGCCCAAGACCCAAAGAACCATACAAATAAAACGAGCTACGCCTATTTCTAGTGATACGCAGTAGGTCCTGGCTAACGGTCAGGTTTCCATATAAAATTCTAGAATCAGACAAATTCGTCCCTCCAAAGTCAATACCATAGCCGTGGTTTTGTTCTGACTTATACAGCCCCAGGGTGTAGGACGTGCCCGTTTCTTGCATGCCTTGGGCTGCTCCAATTTGCAGTTGCCCAAACCAGGCATCCCAGCTACGGGCAAAGGTTTGCGCCTGCATCTTGGAGAATACAACGAGCATAATACAACAAATGCAAAGCCTCTTCATTAATCAAAGGTAAAAATTGTATTTGAATTCCTAATGAAATGGGGTATACGTCACCTACGCCTCTACGGTAGTCGCTTTTTTAGACTGGCGATATAAGAAACTTTCGTAAATAAAGCGCTTGGCAAAGCGCACCTGCTTGTCGGCATTGATAAGTTTTTTATAGACATTCGCATTCACTCCAAAGTACTCGTAACAAGAGCCATCTGTGAAAGTAATCTCGAGTAGAAGGCCTTTGTGGCGGTAATCGGCAATGCCGCATTCGTTGATGGTACGATGATAATCTGCTAGTTGAGCAACTTTGGTCTCGGGGGCAATACTCACCAAAAAATGATAGCCGTCCACTACTTGGCGACCCATTTCTTCGGCTTGTTCTTTGAGGGGGTCACCATCCTGAAATTTATCGGGGTGCCATTGCTTTACAAGGGCTCGGTAGGTCTGCTTCAGCGCTGCCAATTCAATTTGATTGTCAATCTGGAATAATTTTTTGTAGGCGTTGATGCGTTTCATGGATGTGTTTGAGGGCGCAAAGGTAGGGATATTAATGCTTCAACCAAATCAGCTGTACTTCTTCGGGCTCCTGTAGTCGTTCTGCGAGGCGGTAATGCCGTTCTGCGAGTGTCGAAAGGTAATCTTGTGCACGTTTGCCTTGGTCGTTGAGTTCTTGGAGCTTATCAATATTCCAAAACTTGACCAAATGGTCAATGATTTGCGCATAATCAAGACTGGTATACACACCAATCTTTTGTGTAATACTTGCGTAGTTTTTGTAATCGTTATTTTGTGTACCGAAGTCCATGAGGCTTGCTGGCATTACAATTTTTTTCTTCATCATGGCCATAAAGGCCGAAAGGCCACCATTTGGATCGATTTCCATGATTTTGCTCATGAAAAATTTATAAGCGCGCTCGTGCAAGGCTTCTTCGCCAGCAATGGTATTGCAAATTTTAGTCAAGATGGTATCGCCAGCTTTGGCAGCTAGTTTACCCGTATTGACATGCGATATCTTGGTTGCACGCTCTTGAAAAGAAGTGTAAATGAGTCCGTAATAAGGGTTGGCGTCTGTCCTTAAATCTACGCCGTTGTGAATGAGTTGTTGAATACTTTGCTCCACTGCACGCATGTCAACTCGGCCACTTAAATACAAATACTTATTGAGGAGGTCGCCATGACGGTTTTCTTCTGCCGTCCAGAGCCTAGACCAACGTACCCAAGGGCTTGTACTTGACACGTTGCGCTCCTCATTGATGCCTTCCAACAAATTAAAAAAAGTCTGGTAGCTCGGTAGTGCTTCTTCGGTAATGATATTGCCAATCAAAGAAACCAGAACGGTATCAGGCAAATTAGCCATCCTTAGCTGCAGTGCTTTAATGGTTTCGGGGAAGTCTTCCTGAGATAAGTCTGGCAAAAAATCTGAGGGTTGCCAACACTCGGCAGGCACGTTCATTTTATCGTCAATAAAAGCCCCTACCTCGGGTTCAATGGCTTTCAGTACTTCGAGTTGTTGTGGTAAAACCATTGGGGATCCGTCTAGTAAAAAAGAACAAAAGTACGTTATTTCGAAGGAATATTTGGCAATAATTTTGGTTCATTATTAGGCTGCATTTCTTGTTCCATTTTTTATTTATATTTAACGCTTAAATATGATGGTCCTTAAAAATTTAATTTACTATCATTCTATGAAAGCGCATAATTATAAGTCGTATACTTTAATTGGCCGGTTCCCCTCATCCGTGATTCTATGACTCCTACACAAAAAAATCCTTTAATGAATGTTTTAATACCAGAAATTCAATATAATCCAAATAGAAAAAGTGCTGCTCCAGCATTCAATCCTGAAGTAAAAGAAAAAATAAATGAAGCTGTAAAAGAAAATACAATTAAACAATTTG
>JALRJE010000073.1 GCA_023268965.1 Crocinitomicaceae bacterium | reverse complement strand
GAGAAATACAGTGCCGTTCCGTCATTTGACGATCTTGAGCTAACCTTAAGGGAGGGTCCAGCGTCTAAGACGTTAGCAACCCTTCGGTTAACCGAGGTTCCTGACGTTTCAGCTGAAGTGGCGCTTGATGCGCTAATTGATAAGCAGAAGATCCATCTGTTCCATTCGTTCCTGCCGGACCTTGAATTCCTTGTGGGCCCTGTGGGCCCTGTGGGCCTGTTGCTCCTTGTGGGCCCGTGGCTCCAGTTAGACCAGTAGGGCCTTGCGCACCGTCATTTCCTGCCGGTCCTTGAGGACCAGTGGCTCCAGTTAGACCAATAGGGCCTTGCGCACCATCATTTCCTGCAGGACCTTGAGGACCTTGAGGACCAGTGGCTCCTGTTAAACCAATAGGACCTTGGACACCATCATTTCCTGCAGGACCTGCCGGTCCTTGAGGACCTATTGGCCCCTGTGGGCCTTGACCATTCCCTGATGTTTTGGCATATAGAGCATATGGAACACTCATTAATTGACTAGTTCCCATCGTAAGATAGGATGTCCCACCAGAAATATCAACAGAAGTTTCAATAAAAAATGGACCATTTGACCAATCAATAATTGAAAAATCATCTACGGTTAAACCTGTTCCAATTTCTAAATTGACCAAACCAAAAGCATTGGTAGCAGTAGAAAACTCTTCCGTGTAAACAGGCACACCAACTGCCCCCCCCTGAATAATCACAATTTGTAAACCAACTTGCTGGTTAGTTAAAATATTATTTCCTGCATCTCTAATAACAGCTTGGTATTTAAAACCTTCTGGAGCTTGTGCAATTGCTTGAAGTGCAAAAAAGGCAAATGATAAAACGATAAAACTGATTTTAGAGAACATAGATGTCGTTTTTGAGATTTTGATATGATTTTTATTAGTTGATTTTAATCAAATTGAATGTCTTTACTACCTCATCTTTATCCTTGAAAAGTAGAGAATACTTACCCGAAGGAAAATTTCTTAAACTCAATTGAGAAGATGAACTAGAAATAAAATTTTTCAGAACCAACTTGCCATTAACATCGAACAACTCAAGATTAAATAAATGATCTACATCGGTGCTAATAAAAAGTATATCATTTGTAGGATTAGGAAAGACAGAAATACAAGATAGATTTTTATTATCCTCAATTCCTAAAAAATTCCATTGTGTCTGATGGAAACCCTGATTGAGAGTGAGATTATTAGAGGAAACAGAATTTATTACAACCTCACCTAACGTAAAATCAATGCTTGCATTCAAACTTGAATATGATTCACCTTGCGAAGAAATAACTTCTTGAGTCCACCCAAAAGAAAAAAATAAAAAGAAAGTGATTAAAGACCAAAACTTTTTTTGAATGAATTTCGGGTGGTGTTGCATTATCGTTTTTTAATAAATATGTAACGCTAAATTAAATAATACAACTCTACCTTTTGATACATTTTTGATACACTTTAAATACAGGATAAATCTACTGTAACTGAATAAAATTATTATTCCAGAATCATAAGCGGTGGAATAAATAGTAAAACATAAATTACCCGTTATACAAATAACTTTTGCAAAGAACATGCATTTATCCACTGCACGTCGGTTCAATGGGATCTAGAATCCCAGATAGACTGTTAACGCCTACCCCTTCGGTTCCTCCACACTGCCATCGGCATGCTTGGCAAAGCGCCCGAGTTTAGGGTCGTGGACTTGATCGTAGCGCGGCCAAGGCCAGCCACCAAATTGCGTGGTTTGATAATCTTGAAAGGCTTGGTAGATTTCTTCTTTGCTATTCATGACAAAAGGGCCGTGCTGCACAACGGGCTCGTCGATTGGGCGACCTTGTAATACCAAAACCTTTGAAGTTTCTGTACCGTTTCGCAATATGCAACTCTGCGCTGCGTCAATATCTGCTGCGTGGTAATGGGCAACAGCTTGACTACCAATTTTCAAGCCATTTCCTTCGTAATAATAAACGCTGCGATTGATGTGCTCAAAAAGTGCTGGGAGTTCAAAAGTAGCGCCTGGTTCTAATTGAATATTATAGATGGCTACGTGGTTATTGGCATCTGCTGCCCAAGAATTGGGTGGAGTATTTGTTGACTTATATTGTCCTAAACTACCGACCAATACTTCAATATGTGCATTTGCGCCATTAGCGGCCACGGAAAATTTCGGAACGGACTCCGACCATAGCATTTTGAAATGCGGCTCCACCATTTTGCTCTTTTTTGGCAAATTGAGCCAAATCTGAAACAATTCAAGTGGATTCTCAGCATCTTGCTTGAGTAAAGGAAACATTTCGGCATGTTGGACGCCTTTGCCGGCGGTCATCCATTGCACATCTCCGTTGCCGTATCTGCCCGCAGCGCCGAGGCTATCGGCATGATCAACAAGGCCTTTTCTGACCACCGTAATGGTTTCAAAACCACGATGTGGATGACCAGGAAAGCCAGGGACGGTAGAGCCATGATACATCCGAAAACCGTCTTTTACGATGAAATCTTGACCCATATGACGGCCTTCAAAATGCTTGGCATCCGGCCCCAACTGCGCGTTTCCCTTTGGGAAAAAATCTTCGTGGTGAACGCAAAACAAGAATGGGTCTAGTGTTTCCCACTGGAAACCTAATGGGCGTATTTTCTTAATAAGGTTTGCAGACATATTGGATTCATTTGATTTGGAGAATGAAGCAAAGGGTTGCACAACGAGTGCTCCTATACCAAGACTTAAGCGCGAGAGAAAAGATCGGCGTTCTAACGGATTTGACATAGCATTTGATTTGTTACGAAAATACACCTTTTCTCGAATGTGCACCCTTGACTTAAATCAAGAAATGAGGCTAGGCTTCCAATTTAAACGCTGATGTCTGATGGAAAGTGAGATCGGGGTAGTCTTGCTCTGCCATCTGCAATAAAAATGGGGTTTCTGCCAAGAAAACAAGATTTTCATCTTTGTCTAAAGCTAGATAATTACTTTTGGCACGCTTAAAGTTGGCGAGTTGCTCAGGGTTGGTGGTGGTAATCCAGCAGGCTTTGAAGTAGTTGCGTGGTACAAAACGACAATTGGCACCGTATTCGTGAATGAGGCGGTAATTAATGACCTCAAATTGAAGTTGCCCCACGGTACCGACAATTTTACGGTTGCCTGGCTGCTGTACAAACAATTGCGCTACCCCTTCATCGATGAGTTGGCGAATGCCTTTTTCAAGTTGCTTGGATTTGAGCGGATCTAGGTTTTCGAGTTCCTGAAAGATTTCTGGTGAGAATGACGGCACCCCTTTAAAGAGCATTTTCTCCCCTGTGGTAAGGGTGTCGCCAATTTTAAATGAACCGGTGTCGTATAGACCAATGACGTCGCCTGGATAAGCATCATCGATAACGCTTTTATCTTGGGCCATAAAAGAAGTAGGGTTCGGGAATTTCATGTCCTTTTTCAAGCGTACATGATGGTAAAATTTGTTGCGCTCAAAACGACCCGAAACAATCCTTAAAAAAGCAATTCGATCTCTGTGTTTGGGGTCAAGGTTGGCATGGATCTTAAAGACAAAGCCCGAAAAGCGCTCGTCTAAAGGTTCTACCATGCGGGTATCGCTCTCGCGCCCCTGAGGAGAAGGTGAAATTTCACAAAAGGTATCGAGTAGCTCCTTCACACCAAAATTATTGACTGCTGATCCAAAGAAAACAGGCGCTACATCTCCGGACAAATAGGTAGTGCGGTCAAATGCATCGTAGACTCCTTCGATCATGTCGAGTTCTTCGCGAAGTTCATTTGCCGGCGCTTCGCCAATGATTTGGTCTAGTGCTGGGTCGGAGGTGTCGGCAATTGACACGACATCTTCGGCAATTTTTGTTTTATTGGCCGAGAATAGGTTGAGGCTTTGTTGGTAAATGTTGTACACGCCTTGAAAGCGGTCACCCATGCCGATTGGCCAAGTGAGGGGGCGCACCTTGATGGATAGCTTGGATTCTAACTCGTCTAATAAATCAAACGCCTCCTTGCCATCGCGGTCCATTTTATTGATAAAGATGATGACTGGCGTTTTTCGCATCCGACAAACCTCCATGAGGCGCTCTGTTTGGGCCTCTACCCCATTGGCGCAGTCAATGACAAGAATGACGCTATCTACGGCAGTGAGTGTTCGAAAGGTGTCTTCGGCAAAGTCTTTGTGCCCTGGTGTATCTAGGATATTGATTTGTTTGCCATTATAGGCGAAGGCCATGACGGATGTGGCTACAGAGATACCCCGTTGCTTTTCAATCTCCATGAAGTCAGAGGTTGCCGACTTCTTTATTTTATTATTTTTGACCGCCCCAGCTGTTTGGATGGCCCCACCAAAAAGCAAGAGTTTTTCTGTCAGGGTGGTTTTACCAGCATCTGGGTGGGAAATAATGCCAAAGGTGCGGCGTTTCTCGGTGGCTTCTGTGAATCTCATTGGGCTAACATAAAAAAAGACCGCAAAGCGGTCTTTAAAAGTCTATTTATACGGCGAAATTAGAAAATTTCGTTGGCAGCAAAATGGAATTTACCTTCAATTTCAGCGTTTTCGTCGGAATCTGAACCATGAACAGCATTGCGGCCTTTGCTTTCAGCATAAGCCTTACGGATAGTTCCATCAGCTGCCTCAGCTGGATCAGTTGCGCCAATTAAAGCACGAAAATCAGCAACTGCGTTTTCTTTTTCTAAGATGGCAGCAACGATAGGACCGCTCGTCATGTATTCAACAAGTTCTCCGTAAAAAGGACGCTCAGCGTGAACTGCATAAAATTCTTTTGCCTGTGCCTCAGATAGTACAGTGTATTTCATTGCTTTGATCTCGAAGCCAGCGCCGATAATCATGTCGATAATTTTGCCCATGTGCCCGTTCTCGATCGCATCGGGCTTCAGCATTGTAAAAGTTCTGTTGGTTGCCATGTTTGTTAAATTTGGGTGCAAAGATACCACTTTTTTAAAACGCGTAAAAACTTATTTTGTGGGTTTTTTGGTGATAAACTCTATGATAATACCTATTGTTGGTTGCAAGATCCCTGAAGCGTTGGATATCAAATTAGCTTGATAACGCGTCGGGTCGTTCGGGTCTAAAATGGGTTGGTTATTGGCGTCAGTTTCTACCAATAGAATGGGGGCTAACGTAGCTTTAAAGCCATAAAGATTCTGTATGTCTAAGTAGAAGTTCATATTGAACTGCTTGAGGTAAAGCTTTTTATCGACCCTGACGTTCAACTGATGAAAACTAGATTCACGCACGGTGTTGAGCTGAGTATAATCCAGTAAGCCTAGGCCATTTACATCCCAATTGGTGGTCAAAGTTGAAGTAGCAATGTCAAAAGGTGTATAAGGCGCCCCTCCTGAAAACAACCAACGCATGCCAAATTCCCACCCATTCTTGAAGCGTTTTCCGCCTGTTAATGAAACGATATGACGGCTATCCCAAGAAGTGGGTACATAAACGTTGTTTTTGTCTAAGAATTCTGACCTTACCCAAGTGTAGGCAAGAACAGCGTAAAAACCTTTGTAAAGTTTTTGTTGATATAAAAATTCAGCACCGTAGCTTCTTCCGCTTGACGTAGAGCTAATTGGTTCATTGCCCACAACACCAAAGTCAGAGCCGATATTTGCCAAAGAAATAGAATCTTCAATGGAGAACGGATAGTAATTGTACTTTTTATAAAATCCTTCTAGCGTAATGCGCGCATTCCATTTGAGCAGGTATTCCGTACCCAACACAAAATGATCTGCTTGAATGTAACGAACACCATTTTGCTGATTGACCAAGTCTCCGGCAGCATTTCGGTAGCCTAAAATAGTGTAAGCTGGTAACTGATGGTAGCGCGCAATGTTAGTATTGATTGCCCAATCTTCGGTCAAGCGATAAGACGCCGAGAACATCGGTGAAAACTGCTGAAAAGGATTGCGCATTTCAGCACTGTAAGATGTGCCATCCATACGAAGACCCACTGACAAACGCAGTCTTTCGTTCCAAAAGGCGCGACTCAACTGAGAAAAAGCCGCATACTTGTGCAGGTTGAGCTCTGATTGAAAATCGATGACAGCAGGCTGCCCAAAAATGGTGAGTTTTTGATAGGTATCATTAAAATATTTGGCAAATTCATAACCCACACCGATATTCCAGCGCCAACCGTTTTTTAAGTAGGTATGTTCAAAGCGCAGTTTATTTTCTGCCTCAAAAGAAGTGTAATCTTGCAATAAATTTTGTGGCTCTTCAATGCGATCTTTGTAACGATAAGCCCGATTGTTAAGCATGTTTCGGCTCACCACAAGCGTTTGAATAGAAGATTTGGATGAATGTTTCCATACTGCTCCCATGGTGTAGTTCCACTGCCCTTGCATCGGTAGATTGCCTAAAATAAAGTTATTGTATTTAATTTGGCTTGAGTCTGTTAGACCATCATTAACTGCGGCGTTTAATCCAAACTGATCGAGCGCCCCTAAACCAATAATTGAGAGTTTGTTCTTCGGATTCAATTGAAAATTAAACTTGAACTGATAGTCGTTGTAGGTGGGTAAAATCGGCAGCTTGAGTGCTGCAAATAAAAACTGCAAATAAGAGCGCCTAACCGAAAAAATAAAATCCCCTTTTTTGCCAAGGGGGCCGTCGAAAGTAAGTGCTGCGTCTGAGGAACCGAGCGCAAAATTGGTAATGAGTGCATCTTTATTGCCATCTTTTTGCTTAAAGGAAAGCACCGATGATAGCCCGTTGGCGCGGTTTGCAGGAAAGGCACCTGAATAAAACTCCACCTCCCGAATAAAGTTGACATTAAGCAAACCAACCGGCCCGCCACTACTTCCTTGCGTAGCAAAGTGATTGATGTTAGGCACCTCTATTCCATCTAAATAAAATTTATTCTCCCCAGGCGACCCCCCGCGAATAATGATGTCATTTCGAAACGTTGCACGCGAGGCAACACCAGGCAAAGCTGCAATGACCCGACTGACGTCTCGGTTGGCACCAGGAAGGCGCTCAATTTCGGTAGCACTTAGCGTTTTGAGTGAATTTGGAGACTCAACTTTGCGTTGAAACGGCGCAGCCGTCACTTTCACATCTTTAGATGTTTGCACCTTTTCTTCCAAGTCGATTACAAGTTCTGTCGGACGCGCATTTGTAATAAGTACTTCAGATTGAATTCTGTCCTGGAAACCTGGGGCCGAAAATTTGACTGTATAAATACCCGGAGTTAAGGACTCAAAACTAAAGCGCCCATCGAGATCTACAGCCTTTAGGGCTTGTAGTTCAACAATTACAACTTTTGCAGGTGAAACAGCGGTTCCATTGGCAGCATTGAGCACCTTGCCGGACAGGATCCCAGTTTGAGCCATGAGTGTGAGTGGAAAAATAAAAAAGAAGATCGCTTGGAGAGTAGATTTCATTTTGTTGAAGATTGTCTATACAATTACGTAACAAAAGTTAAACAAAAATGTTTGATGACGCCGTTAATGACCAAATACGCGGGCTCAGTGAAGGCGAACAATTTCCATGAAATTTCGTAAAATAGCCTTTCCCTCAGGGGTCATGATCGATTCTGGATGGAATTGTACCCCATAAACCATCATTTCGGGTCTTTCGATGGCCATAGGGACACCGCTCTGACTGCTTGCTGTAATCCAAGCGTTGGGACAAACCACGCGCCAAGAATGGTAGAGGCCTACCTGAATTTGCTCGGGCAATTTACTGAATAATCCTTGACGGCTTTTCAATAAAATGGTTTCTTGGACACCATGCTTTACTTGCTGCTGATTTTCTAAAGACCCACCCATATGTTCAACCAGCGCCTGCATACCAAGGCAAACGCCTAATATGGGTAACTTGCCCACATTTTGAGCTAAAATTTCAGCTAAACCTTGCTTTTCAGATGGTAGGCCTGGGCCTGGAGAGAGAACTATGGCCGTGATGTTTAAAAAATCCAAAGGTTCTATTTGATCGTAACGCTTGGTGCACAAATCAACATCGAGTGCTTCTAAATAATGAACCAGATTATACGTAAAAGAGTCATAAAAATCGATCAAAAGAACCTTCACGTAGCTTGTTTTTTGTTACTTTGCAAAAGTAGTAAATTCAAGCATAAAGGATGTCGACAGCAAAAATACCCATACAAATACCCAACGCACCCGCACCTGTTGGCCCTTACAGTCAAGCCATTCTGATCGACAGACAACTCTACGTCAGCGGACAAATCCCCTTGAATCCAGAAACGGGCCAATTGGAAACAGCCACAATTGAACAAGCCACCACGCGCGTTCTTCAAAATATCGAGGCGCTGCTTCAAGAGGCAGGTTTTAGCAAAGATGACGTCGTTAAGGTCAGTATATTCATGAAAAATCTCGAAGAGTTTCAGGCCATGAATACCATTTACGCCCATTTTTTTACAGGGGTGGCTCCGGCCCGAGAAACCGTTCAAGTGAGTCGTTTGCCACTCGATGTCAATATTGAAATTTCTTGTATCGCCTACAAATGATACCTGAAAGGACACTTGAACTCAGCATTGTAATTGTCAATTACAACGTCTCCAATTTTTTGGAGCAATGCCTAAATAGTGTCTATGCCGCCCTTAAAACCATTCCTTCAGAAGTTTTTGTGGTCGATAACAATAGTGTCGATGGCTCACAAGAAATGTTGCAACAAAAGTTCCCAGCGGTACAACTGATTGCCAACAAAATCAATGTTGGTTTTTCAAAAGCCAATAACCAAGCAATTGAACTGAGTAAAGGTCGCTACGTGTTGTTGCTCAATCCGGATACGGTAGTACAAGAAGACACCTTTGAAGGTTGTTTGCGCTACATGGACCAAAACCCAGACACGGGCGCATTAGGTGTACGCATGCTCGATGGCCGTGGTCGGTTTTTACCCGAGTCTAAACGAGGGCTTCCAACGCCTTTGGTTTCCTTTTACAAGATTTTTGGTTTATCCAAACTTTTTCCGAAGTCAAAAGTTTTTAATCGCTATAGCTTAGGTTACCTCGATGAACGCAGCAACCATGAAGTCGATGTTTTGTGTGGTGCATTCATGTTCATGCGCTCCGACGCACTCCATAAAGTAGGACTGCTAGACGAAGCCTTTTTCATGTACGGCGAAGACATCGATTTGTCGTATCGAATCCAGCAAGGTGGGTACAAAATTGTTTATTTTGCCGAAACAAAAATCATTCATTACAAAGGGGAGAGCACTAAAAAAGGCTCCTTGAATTATGTGTTTGTGTTTTACAAGGCCATGATCATTTTTGCGCAAAAACACTTTTCAAAGCGCTACGCAAAGCTTTTTTCCCTAACCATACATTCCGCAATTTACTTCAGAGCCTCATTATCCTTGATCAAAAGGCTATTGAGTAACTATATCTGGATCATATTTGATTTTGCAAGCAACCTTGTGCTGCTCGTCTTACTTGCTGAACAATGGAAGGTGAAGCAAATTCAATTTCCAGATTGGCTTGTTCAGCTTTTGCTACCGAGTTATCTATTTTGTTGGATCTTCAGTGCTTGGTTACTCGGTTTATACGATAAAGGAACACCCGTAAAAAGGATTTGGAAAAGCACCTTTTTTGCGACTTTAGCCATCTTGGCTTTTTATGCGCTGTTGCCTAAAGATTGGCAGTTTTCTCGTCTTTATATTTTACTCGGGGCCCTAGAATTTATAGGTATTTTCTTCATCAGTAGAGCCCTACTCAGTTTAATCAAAAAAGGAAAAATTGACTTGAGTCCATTTCCAAAGAAGCGTTTTGGTATTTTAGGCCAACAGCCTGAATTCATGCGTATTAAGTCTCTTTTAGAACAAACTTACCCGCATATCGAAAGCATTCATCATATTGCGCTAAGCTCCTCATCTGATCAAGCGCAGATCAATAGCCATCAGCTAGATGAAATGCTTGAAATTCACCGCTTAAACGAACTCATTTTTTCGGCGAAAGACCTGAGTAGCATAAACATCATCGAAATCATGGTTTCAACCTCTGCTGCTCAGTTAGAATATAAAATTGCACAACCAGACACCAGTTACCTCATTGGAAGCAACTCCATCGATACGGCCGGAGATTACTATCAATTACATTTTGACGCGCTCGAACAAGCTACCAACAAAAGAATCAAACGTGTTTTTGACCTCCTTATTTGCTTCATACTTTTATTGTTGAGCCCTTTACTATTTATGTTTTTCAAAAAACCTTTGCGGTTTTTCAAGAACCTATTTGGCATACTCGGTTCGAAATACACCTTTGTCGGTCTTCAAATGGATCAGCTCAACCGAAAATATCACAAGAAAAGCATCGTGAGACCTTTTTACTGGAATGCTGAAAATCAGCCAGAAACAAATCTGCGTTACACTAAAAATTACGATGCCCAAACCGACTTCAAATCAATCCTACTCAACTATCGTTTGCTCGATCAAGAACCCTCTTAGTTTTGATCAAAATTGCTTAATTTTGCACACACATCAACGACATCAATTAACATCGACATGGCAGAAATAGAAATTCGTCTACCCAAAATGGGAGAAAGCGTAACCGAGGCAACAATTACCAACTGGCTCAAAAACATCGGCGATTCCGTTGCTTTAGACGAGCCGCTTGTCGAGGTGGCCACCGACAAAGTTGACAACGAACTCCCTTCAGAAGCAGCCGGTACTTTAATTCAAATTCTATTCGAAAAAGACCAAGTAGCGCAAGTTGGCGACGTTATTGCCATTCTATCTACTGACGGAGGTGCTGCACCTGCGCCAGTTGCACCCTCAACTCCTGAAGTGCGCACGCCTGACGACGCTGCCAACACTGTCATAACGCAACATACTCCAACCGCAACAGCACCTTTAACCAAAGGGACAGACGGTCGCTTTTATTCTCCACTTGTGCGTACCATTGCACAAAAAGAAAATATCAGTTCAGCAGAACTTTCAGCCATACAAGGCACAGGGCAAGATGGTCGCGTAACCAAAAAAGATATCCTCAGCTACTTGGAAACAAGAGGAACTGAACCAGCTACTGCTGCAGCTACAACAGCCCCAACAGCTACGGGTACTCAAGTTGCTGCCACCAAAGCGCCGCAGGGCAATAGCATTCAAATTAAAGAACCCGTCGTTATCCCAAATAGCGGTGACGAAATCATCGAAATGGACCGCATGCGCAAGCTCATTGCTGAACACATGGTAATGTCCGTTCATGTATCACCTCATGTCACTTCTTATGTAGAGGCCGACGTTACGACCATCGTCAAGTGGCGCGAGCGCATGAAAAATGAATTCAAAAAACGCGAGGGTGAAAACCTCACTTACACGCCTATTTTCATAGAAGCAGTTGCAAGAGCCATCAAAGACTTTCCTATGATCAACGTTTCTGTTTCCGGAACCAATATTATCAAGCGCAAAGACATCAATATCGGAATGGCCGCTGCGTTGCCTAGTGGCAATCTCATTGTTCCTGTCATTAAAAATGCCGACCGCATGAACCTCAATGGCCTGGCAAAAGCAGTAAACGAATTGGCCATCAACGCGCGCAACAACAAACTTAAACCGGAAGATATCCAAGGTGGAACCTACACCGTTACCAACGTCGGAACTTTCGGAAATGTAATGGGAACGCCAATTATCAATCAACCACAAGTAGCCATTTTAGCCTTGGGTGCTATTCGAAAAGTTCCTGCCGTCATTGAAACGCCCGAAGGAGACTTCATTGGCATCCGACATAAAATGTTCTTGTCTCACTCCTACGACCACCGTGTGGTTGACGGTGCTTTGGGCGGGCAATTTGTGCGCAGGGTAGCTGACTACCTTGAAGGCTTTGATCCAGAAACCGCTATCTAAGCATGGCCCTACAACTCGAACGCCCGCTTTGTGTTTTTGACCTTGAAACCACCGGCCTACAAATCACCAAAGACCGCATTGTTCAAATCGCAGTCATTAAATTATTTGAAGACGGACACACAGAAACTTTCAATGAACTGGTCAATCCTGGACAAACCATTTCAGCTGAAATAGCAGCAATTCATGGCATCACCAACGAAATGGTTGCCGACGCCCCAACCTTTGAAGCCCTAGCTCCACGCCTACTCGAATTTATTGGCAACGCCGATTTAGCAGGATACAACTCCAATAAATTTGATATTCCGGTACTTTCAGAAGAATTATTGCGCTGCGGCATTGACTTCGACTTAGGCGCACGCCATTTTGTAGACGTTCAAAATATCTTTCACAAGATGGAACAACGCACGCTGGCGGCCGCCTACCAATTCTACTGCGGGAAGCAAATTGAAAATGCCCACAACGCGTTGTTCGATACCTTAGCTACCCTAGAAGTACTACAAGCTCAAATTCAGAAATACGACAACCTTGACAACAATATTGCCAGCTTAGCAAAGTTTTCTACGGTAGGCACCCAGCAAAACGCCGATTTCGCCGGTCGTTTGTCTTTTGACGACAACCGAGAAGTATGTTATAACTTTGGCAAGCACAAAGGAAAAACAGTTGCGCAAGTGCTCAAATTAGAGCCTGGCTACTACGGCTGGATGCTCGAAGCAGATTTTCCGCTCCATACCAAGCAAGTCTTAAGAAAAGAAATGGAACGCATCAAGGCAAGCAACACAGCACATCAAATAGAAGACAAACTCGAATTGCTGAAAAATAAATTTAAAAAGCCATGAAAATCGTCTGTATTGGCCGAAACTATGCCGATCATGCCAAAGAAATGAAGGCCGAGCTCCCAAAAGAGCCTATTTATTTTTTAAAACCCAATACCGCATTACTTAAAGAAGATACCTTCTACTACCCTGCTTTTACCAAAGACTTGCATTTTGAATGCGAGCTCGTCGTAAGAATTGAAAAAGTAGGAAAGCATATTTCACCGGAATTTGCACATAAATACTATACGCATTTTACCCTTGGTATTGATTTTACAGCCAGAGATATACAACAGCAATGCAAGGTCAAAGGCTTGCCTTGGGAGCGGGCCAAAGGGTTTGACCACAGTGCGCCAATTTCAAGTACTTGGATTCCGAAAACTGAAATTGACCTCGAAACTGCTCAATTCAAACTTTTTAAGAACGGGGAGCTCCAACAAACAGGTTATCCTAAAGATTTCATTTTCAGCATCGACGCTGTCATTGCATATGTATCACAGTACCTTACACTCAAAACTGGCGATCTCATTTTTACGGGTACGCCGGCAGGTGTTGGCCCGGTACAAATCGGAGATTTTCTAACGGCAGAACTCAATGGCCAGCCATTACTTGAACTCAAGATCGCTTAACCTTATGCTTTGATTAAAAGCGAACTTTGCCCATTGGCTAACCTCAAAAGGTAAGTGCCAGAAGCAAGCGAACTGACATCGAGAAGTTGCTGATCGTTTAAGTCAGCAAATGTTAGTACTACTTTACCAGTTAGTGAGATAATTTCACCTGAGCAGCTGCCTTGAATACCTTTGACTTTAAACCACCCATTATTGGGGTTTGGATAGATCAAAAGTGTTTCTTGGGCTTGCATGTCGAGGCTGAGGTCAGAACCAGGTTCGTTTTCCAACAAAAATACCCCACCTAAATCCTGCCCAATGAAAAGTTCTAAGTGCGCGTCGTTATCTAGGTTTGCTGTAGCTGCAGCCGCATACGCTCCAATTTGAGCACTCAAGCCCAAGAAATTTTGGCTTCGTACATGAAAATTTTGATTTGAATTGGACACAATGCTGTCATAAAAATGAATGCGGCCATCAAGTGCCCCAACGAATAAATAGGTTGTGTCTTGGTGTTTAAAAAAATGCGGAACTGCATAACCGTCGGGGCCGTTACTTTGCACGTTTACCCCTCCTAACTGAGTTGTTTGCAGCGTAAATAAAGGTGCAGTAGCTGTGCCGGTATTTCGGTAGTAATGTAGCGTACCGCCTTTGTGACCAATGATGAGGTCTAAAAGGCCATCTGCGTCGTAATCGAAAAGTTGTGGTGCAGAGAATAGCGGAACTTGAATAACCTGGCTATTATTGTCGGTTAAAGCCGTGGTAAGCAATTGGAAATTAGGGCTAGCACCCGAACTTGTATTTTCAAAATAAGCAATTTGACCATTGTCTTTGCCTAAAAGCAATTCGGGTTTACCATCGTTATTGAGATCACCCATAGCAGGAATAAGTCTTAGGCCTTGGTTGGCGCTTGCTAAATTCAAAAAATCTGCATCCACCAGAAGAAACTGCGGATTGTTGGGAGTGCCCGTGTTTTGATAGTAGGCAATTCTGGACTCCTTATCCAATACAGGTTTGTAAGCAAAGAAATTAGCCACGAGCATATCGGTCAGGCCATCGGCATTGACATCGTAGAGTAACGGCACCGATCCAGCACCATGATCAATCATGTCTCCTTGCAACCAATCGTGATCCTGATAAACAAAAACGGGTGCCTGATTGCTTGCCAAATTCTTATAGTACCAAACGCTATTTTCATTTTCAGAAACATTTTTGGCATTAGGGGCCACAAGGAGGTCCTTTTTTTGATCAAAATCGATGTCTAGATAAAAAGCAGCAGCAAATAGTTGAACGTCTGCAGGGGTTGTATTACTCGGGAAATTATAATCAGCACTTACCATGGCAGAGTTGCTGTTCGGGCTTGTACCGCCGTTCATGAGCTTAATTAAATTGGCATAAGCAACATCGCCAAGTACCAAATCTAGCACCCCAGACTGATCGAGGTCTAGCGCTAATACAGTCGAGCCTGCATGCGCTTTGTTTGAGGTATGCGCAGGGAATTCGGCGTTGGGTACGTTGCCGTCTGTACAATACGAACTGGTGTCATTTAAAAAAAGCGTATTGCTCGTGACGTCTTCTCTGTATTTGCCCCAGCACCTATTTTTCAAGACAAACACCAATGAATCGGAGTGCCCGTATAATTCTTGACTTTGATTTTGATGGTATTGAAGGTATTCGCCGCTAATGTGATAAGTGAGAATATCCATATCGCCATCTGCATCAACATCGACTAGTGCAGGAATATCGGCCCCTGAAATATATAAATTGAGCGTTGGGCCGGCGTAGTTAGAGACTAAATAAGGACTATAGGATTCCCATTGCAGGCCAGTTGCAGCAGTCCCCACGTTTCGATACGCTTGAATGCCGCCTACCGCATAACAAAAGAGGTCTTTTCTGCCATCGTTATCGTAGTCATAGGTGGTAACTCTGTAATTCAGTTGTGATGGAAAAAATAGATGCGCACGCAAGTCCAACTCATACGTTTGTACTCCTCCGATCATAACATTTTTAAACAAGCGAAGCTGATCTGCTCCCCTATCAAAAACAAGCAGATCTTCGTCGCCATCATAATCGTAATCTAGTGTAGAAAATTGAGGTGTATTGAGCCCGCCAGACCATGCTTTTGATAAAGTTTGTCCGTCTGAGACAACTGGTATAAAATCCGTAAAATTAAACTGAAACTGGGCCTGAACGGCGAACTGAACAAATAAGAATACGAGAACCACTAATTTCATATTTTAAAGTTACAGCGATTTTGGGTTCTGAGCATGCCAAACGATAATTCTTTTATCGTCTCCGGCACTAGCAAAACCATTTTCTAAAAGTAGAAGTGTATTAATGGAGTGTCGGTGTCCGGCCATTTGCAAATCAATTTTTTGCTGAATTTGGTCATTGATTTGAGACCATATTTTAATGGATTTATCCCTAGATGCAGATGCGTATGTCTCGTTTGGTAAGGCTAAAAGCTGATAAATTGTACCTAAATGTGCCGGGAAAGCGTTTCGTTTATCTCCAGACGCAGACCATCTTCGGATAAACGCATCTTTTCCAGCACTGAGTAAGTCACCACTCGGTAAAATACAAAGCGCCGTACAACCATCTTGATGCGCATAGGTTTGCGCAATTTCATTGAAAAAGGTCGTGTCAATTTTTCGAATAAAGCCATCGGCGCAGGCGGCAAGAAAATAAGTGCCGTCGGGTCCAGTGACAATTTGTCTGATTTTTCCGCAAGCTAATGGCAGTTGAATCAATAAATTCCATTGAAGATCCCAAACCATGATATGGCCATCAGCATCAGCGGTATAATGTTGTTTTTGTTGCTCGTTTGTGGCAATAGCAAAAACAGCGACCTGATGAACCTTCAGAAATTTCAATTCTTTTTTAGACGCAGTATCTATGATGTGTAGGCTGCCATCTGCTAAACCAATGGCGAGTTGTTGTTGCTTTTCGAGTACACAAATACTAAATGGTGTTTGTGTACACCGAATCGCAAATTGATCTTGTGCTCCGGTTGCCTTGTGCCAACGCGCCACAAATTTGTCGGCAGAGGCCGAATAAACAAAATGATTGTCTTGACTAAGCGCGTAAATTGGACCTTGATGGCCAGTAATTTGGAAGTTTTTCGAATAGTTGGTGGCGGACTTACTCTTGTTCATCTTCAGTGTCGACTTCTGAGTCGTCATTGACTTGTTTGAGCCGATCTGCATAAGACTTCGGCAAGAAATCAAAGAAGGTATCGCCGCGCAAACCTAAACGCAGACATTCTAGCGGAATAACGTCGTTTGGTGCAATATTCCCTAAATTGACTTCTGCACCAAAAAGCTTGATAAACCAAACCTGCTGATTTTTCTGGGGAGCCTCCCAAAGGATGTCTTCGGGTTTTACACTTGCGATAATTCGATTGATAAGCATGGAATGTGCTGTTCCGTTTGGTCTGAAAACACCCACATTGCCTGCCTCTCTACCTTCGGCAATGACTTTCCAGCTTCCGGCCTCTAATTCGGCCTTCATGAGACGAACCCATTTGGCCGGAGAAATAAGAATTCCGGAGTCTTTGGAGCCTACTTCAGATAAGACCGTTCTTGTTTGAGAAAGTTCGTGTATGAGCTTGCACTTTTCGTCGGGAGGAATGATAATGGAACCGTCGGAAATTTCGGCGAGATCGAGGTCGTATTTATCGAGCATTTTGACAAATTCTTTGAACATGCCGCGTGCATAGAAGGCTTCAAAAAGAGTTCCTCCGAAGTAAGGGCGAATGCCGGCCGCACGATAAATCTTAAGTTTTTCTTCGAGTTGGCTCGTGACGAAAGCGGTGCCAAAGCCAAATTTGACCAGATCAGTAAGATGCGCGGAGGCTTCGATAAAATGTTCGGTTTCTCGAAGACCTAAGCCCTTATCCATCATCATGGTAATGCCTTTGTTGCGCGGTTTGTCACTGCGCTTAGGGATAAAAGAAAGTTTAAAATTCATGGTTAGTCAGCTAAGTATAAAAAATCGGTGTCGTCTAGTAATTTTGGATTGATTTCAAAAATCAGTTTGGCACTAGCGGCATCTTGTTGTAGGCACTCGTTATACAAGTGCTTTGCTTCGGCAAATTGTCCCATTTGCCATTTGGTATTGATCAAATGAAGCTTGACATCAAATATGGTGGGGTGTGCAGCTCCAAATTCTAATAAAAAGGCCTGCGCGTCAGCAAGAGAGGTTTCACTAACAAAAGAGATGTAGTCTGAAAGTGCTTCTTGATCGTTGGGAAGTAGTTCTAAGCTTTTGAGGTAATGAAATGCTGCTTCTGAGCGCAAGTCAATTTTTTGGTACGCACCAGCCAATACATGATGGATTCCTGAATTTTCGGGATCGTAATCGAGGGCTTTTTGAATGAGGACTATTCCTTCTTTGGTGGAGCCCATGAGGTCTTCGACAATACCCAAACCTAACCATGCCTCAGGGAGCATGGGCTCGAGGTCGATACTCAGTTTGTAGTAGTGTTTGGAGAGCTCTAATTCGTTGAGCTGCTCATAGGATTCACCGATGTAGCAAAGTGCCATTGCGTCGTCGCCGTCGTGTTTCATGCAAAGCTCAAAATGCTCGATGGCTTTATGGTATTTCTCAATGGAGAGAAAAGCATTGCCAAGATTGAAATGAGCTGGGCCAAATTCTTCATTAATGAGAATGGCATATTCGTAAGCCCAAACAGCGCGGTCGTAGTCTTCTAGGCGGCTGTAAGCATTGCCAAGGTTATACCATGCCGTACTCGAATACGGTTGTTCATCGATGAATTGAAGATAGGCAGCTATCGAAGCTTCTGTAGCACCAAGTGCGTCATAACAACGGCCCAACTCATAAAGTGCAGCTTCATTGTTTTTATTGGTCTTGAGTGCTTGATGCAGGGTGTCGATTGCTTCTTGATACTGTTGTAAACGCTCGTATTCTATGGCGATATCTAGGTAGATGTAGTCGTGTTCTGCGGGGTCTGAGTGCTCTAGTGCCAATTTAAAATAGCGAATGGCTTGCTTGTGTTCTCTTTGCTGGGCATGAATAGAGGCTTTGGTCAGGTAGAGCTCGGCACTATCTATTTCTTGCTTCTCAAGCTGGATAACGCAGTCGAGGGCTTCTTGTAGTAGACCCATGCCGCCAAGCGCCTGTGCCTTTCGCAGCTTAAACATTGGATTGTAAGCGAACTGATAAATGCCAAATTCCGCCGCAATCTTTGCCTTATTGAACTGTCCTTGAATGAGGTAGTGGTCGATTAGCCCTTCTAAGCGATCGCTGTCGATAAATTTGAGTTTTTGACCTTTCAAGTGGGCCTCGAAGTGCTCGATGTCTTCGCTCAAACTGCTGTCGTTGTATTCTTCTTCTTCGTCGTCAAACATAGGGCCCAATTCTAACTATAAAATTAGGCCCTTTGTGTCTTCTTGACAACAATTGCTTTTGGCACTTATCAACAAATGCCTAAAATGTTGAAAAGTTATCAATTAATGTTCGCCGCAATGCACCACAAAGCTATTGCCAAGGCTATCAGTGAAAGTTCCAAGATCTTCGAGGTCATGTAGCTCATCACCACAATAAGTACCCATTTCTACCTCTCCCGAAGGGCCATCGTAATGACACTCTGCACATTTATTTTTGTCACAAGAAATGCTTAGAAATCCTAATAAGGTGACACTTAAAATTAACTTTTTCATGGTATTTAATCTTTAATTTGTTGTTGAACCTGGTACTTTAAACTGATATAAAAATGCCTGCCAGGACCAGGCATTCCGATATTTTTTAAACGCGATAAATGATCTATGTAAGCGCTATTGGTTAAGTTACGCACTCCTGTTTGTAGCATCCAGTTGCCATTTTTTTCCAGATAGCAGCGTGCATTGATATGGATTAATTGATAGCTTTCACTTGGTGTTTCTTGAAATGCAACCCTTGTTTGAGCAGCCATCCAAGCATGACTTACGCTGAGTTCTATTTTCTGTATGGTACCATTGAAATCCCAGTGGTATTGAATTTCATTCTGCAAGCGCGTTGGAGGCAATAAAGAGATTGCGCTGTCTTGAGGGCTTTCAAACTGGATATAGGAGAAGTTTCCTTCCCAATGCAAGTTGTGAAGCCAATGCGGATGATAATGCGCACTAAGATCCAAGCCGTACATGCGCCCAAGCTCAAGTTGCGCATAGTTAAACACAGGAATACCATCAATACTATTGCCATTGGGCTGAATATAAATGTAATCCCTCACCCAAGCATGGTATGGATTCACGGTAATACTGCCGTGTTCTGCATTCCAATCACTCGACCAATCGAGTTGTAGACTTCTTTCCGGAACTAAGCTACTGTCTCCGATTTCATAGCGCAATGCACCATGATGAAAGCCATTGGCCAGAAGTTCACTCAGGTGAGGCGCCCGAAAACCACTCGAAAAATTCAAGCGATGACGCTGAAAGCTGTTTACTTGCCAAGACCAACCAGCCGACAAATTAGGACTGGCATAACGCCGTTGTAAAAAGAGACTATCCGATTGCGTTTGGATCCAACGCACATCTTGTCTGAGGCCAACTTGAAACATGTGTGCTTTAGACAATTCGTATTTATATAAACCAAATATACCTTGATCAAATGTCTGGGCATCTGGCAAGAGTTGATCTGCGGCAATTGGTGCATTTAAATTGAGTTGAAGCATGCCCGCCACACCAATAATCAGTTGTTGTTGCGCCCATTTTTTGGTCCATTTGGCTTGGTAAATGGAATTAAAAAGATCCATCTCCATAAATGGCTTGGTTACTTTTTCATCGTATTCTACCAGTCGGTTATGCGTTTGACCAAGTAGCAAATTGAATTCTTGACCCGTCCAAAAGCGCTTGTATTCATAACTTAGCAGCTGATTTGTAAAAAATTGGGCTGGTAGGGAATACTTTCTTCCTTGCGTCTGGACTTGAAAACTTAATGGTGTCGCCAGACTATCGTGGGTATGGCCTGGAATACCGGCAACCGTATTGTTAAAGGCGTAGCGAAATTGATGAATTTGATTGGGCTTGAACCACGAATACGAGGCTTTGCCAACCCACTCATGAAAGCGCGAATTTTTGGCATAAAGCCCATTAGGAAGTTGAAAGTCGGCATGATTTGCATAGCTACCTGCAACTAAAATCCTTTTATTACCCTGAGTCTTTTTGTACAAAAGACTAGAAGTACTTCCACTCGTGTTCTGATTCCATTTTTGCTGCACATCCAGGGTTTGTTGACCAATACGAGCGTAGGGTTCGTCTTGCAAATAGACAACACCACCCAGGGCATCAGCACCATAAAGCACAGAAGCAGGGCCTTTAATCACTTCTGCAGAACCCAAGGCAAGTTCTCCAATTCCTAAACCGTGGTCTCCACCCCACTGCTGGCCTTCTAACCTCAGGCCATTTACAAGCGTCACGACGCGCATGCCTTGCATACCTCTAATGACTGGCTTGGCAATTCCATTTCCTAAAGTGCTCATGTATACACCCGGAATCTTGGTTAATAGTTCGGCAACATGCATACCCCCACTGAGCTGTAATTCATTGATGGAGCGCACCTCTATTGGCACTGTATTTTTTGCCCTTAACGAAACCTGTTGCGCACTAACGGTCACTTCTTCGGTAGTCATATGACCAAGTTTCAGCTCGAAGCGTAAACTGGAAACGTTGCCATACACGTAAGTATCCATTATTTGGTAGTCAGGATGTTTGAGCCTTAGAGCCTGTTGATCTATGAAAAAAGGCAAAGAAAACTGACCCTTCGCATCCGAGCGAACTTGAATTTGAAAGGAAGGAACTGTAATTAAGACGCCTTGAATCGCCTTCTTGCTTTGTGCATCTAGCACAATTCCGGTTATACCTTGCTGTGCAAGCAAAGGACTACTGGCAAACGCCGCAGCCCATAATAATAAATATTTCATGAAAAAGAGCACTTAAAATTCGTACGACAATAGTTTGGAATCAAACGCTTGTT
>JALRJE010000121.1 GCA_023268965.1 Crocinitomicaceae bacterium | reverse complement strand
GCGCCAGCTTTTAACGTCTCCGCCTCCTTCTCCGCGTACTTGGATACCTCCTTTCCCGTTTGTTCCGGCAATGTGTATACTCGGAATTTGATGTGCATTGATCTGAAGTAAGGCTAGCAATTCATTGACGCGTGCTAATCCTGGTTTATAGGCAGCGGCACCCAAGTTTTGATATGCTGGAAAGCGCGAAAAAAGCCAATCAAGGCATTGCTGATAGGCCAATGATTGGTTCATTCTTTAAAGCAGCAAAAAGGTGAGTACGCCTCCAATATAACCTGCTAAAGCTAGTAAAGAGAAGCTTTTGAGATACCAACCAAAACTGATGTTTTCCATTCCCATTGCTACAACGCCGGCAGCTGAGCCAATGATGAGAATGGAGCCACCAGTACCTGCGGTGTAGGCAATAAAATGCCAGGTATCGGCGTCCATTGCATCTTTAAACATGCCAATACTTGCAGCAACAAGCGGAACGTTGTCGATGACTGCTGAGGCAACGCCCAAAAAGGCAATATACAGTTCTTTGGAGATACCAGAAGCCAATACGTTTTCGCCGAGCTGTTCGATCATGCCGAGCTCTTCCATTCCGGCTACTGTCATCAAAATACCTAAGAAAAACAATATAGAGGGCATTTCTATTTTACTGAGTGCTTTGAGCGTTGGCCCAACGTGCCCGCCATGGTTGTGTTCGTCTAAAGAACTCAGGTTCAATTGTCTTTTGCTTGCGAGCTCTCCAATGACTGCAAAAAGGGCCAAAGAAAACATCATGCCCATGTAAGGAGGTAGGTGTGTGATGGTCTTAAAAATGGGAACAAAAATGATAACAGTTAAGCCGCTGATTAAAATAAAACCAGATATTTTACTTTTCTTGACGGCTTTTCTTTCGGGAAGTTGCTGTTTGAAAACCTTCATATTTTTAGCAATAAGGAGTGGGATAGCTAAGGTGACGACTGCCGGAATGAAGATGTGTTCAATGAGTTTGATGGAACTTACTTTACCGGCAATCCATAGCATAGTAGTAGTGACGTCTCCAATTGGAGACCAAGCACCACCGGCATTGGCGCCAATAATAACGAAACCTACCATCCACATTCGGAGTTCTTTATCTTGGACCATTTTGCGTAAAATGGAGATAAGAACAATAGTAGCGGTGAGGTTATCAATAATGGCCGATAAAACAAAAGCCAAGACGGAGATCACAAGAAGGAGTTGATAGGCAGTTTTGACTTTGATCAACGATTGCACACTCTTGAAGCCGTCAAAATAGTCGATCATTTCAACGATGGCCATGGCCCCCATCAAAAAGATGAGAATTTCTGTTGTTTTGCCGAAATGATGCAATAAGTTTTCACCCAATACATGAGCGTCTGGTGTGTTAAAGGCAATGAGTGCCCAGGAGATAGTCATCATGAGCAAGGCAGGAATGAGCTTATCTATTTTGAGCGCATGTTCAAATGTAATGGCGGAGTAGCCAATGACAAAAATGAGGATCAGGGTAAGTTCCATAGTTTTTTATTTAGACAAGTTGGTTTAATGCAATTTCAAAGGCAGTTTTGGCTATGCCTCTCGGATTGTCATTTTGTTGGTAGGTGTGAAGAAGTGCTTTATGGATGGTTTGGCTAGCGTCTTCAAAAATTAGTGCATCGTCGAGGGTAGGGAGGTCGGAGCTCATAAGATAGGCAAATACGCGAGCCATGCCACAATTGGCAATGAAGTCTGGGATGAGTGCCAGTGAAGCGTCGGCTTTTTCTGCTATCGGGCCAAAAAAGATTTCTTGGTCTGCAAAAGGAACATTGGCACCCGACGAGATCACGCTTACACCTGCTGCCAAAAGCTGATCGAGCTGGTTTTCGGTAATCATGCGGCTTCCTGCACAGGGCACAAAGATATCGGCAGGAATAGACCAAAATTTGGTATTTGCTTCGTCGTAGCTGAGTAGATTGGGAGCGTTGAGCTCATTGCCGTTTTTCTGAATAAAGAGGTCTTGGATTTGTTCAAAGCTAAAACCCTCGGAGGAAATAAGCCCACCTACACGGTCAATAATGCCAACAATTTTGGCGCCTTTTTGAGCAAGGTAGTAGGCAGCTGCGGAACCCACATTGCCCCAACCTTGGACCAATACGCGTTTACCAGCAAGCTCACCACCCCAAATTTGGTAATAGTGTTCAATAGATTTAGCAACGCCATAACCGGTGATCATGTCGGCAACTACGTAATTGTTACCGAGCTTAGGGCTGTACTTTTCGTTTTCTAGAACCTTAGAAACGCCTCTTTGCAATTGCCCTATCCGGTTGATTTTTTGAGCATCATTGGGTTTGAAGTGCCCGTTAAAAACACCTTCTTGGGGGTGCCAAACACCAAATTCTTCGGTCATGGGGATGACTTCATGGATTTCGTCTACGTTGAGGTCTCCGCCTGTACCATAATAGGTTTTGAGTAGGGGAGACACAGCGGCAAACCATCTTTTGAGTACTTCTTTTTTGCGCGGGTCTTTGGGGTCGAAATTGATTCCTGATTTGGCACCGCCTATGGCAGGCCCCGCCACCGTAAACTTGACTTCCATGGTTTTGGCTAAAGACTCTACTTCTCGTTTATCCAAGCCAACACGCATTCTCGTGCCTCCGCCAGCGGCACCACCTCTCAGCGAATTAATAACCACCCAACCTTCTGCATCTGTCATGGAATCTTTCCATTCAAATACGATTTCGGGTCTTTTGTTTTCAAATTTGGAGAGGAGTTCTTTCATTTAGAGGGTCATTTTTGTTAGCCTTACAAAAATACCAAATTTGCGTGGTTTTTGGCTTGTTTTTTATCGGATACTTGACTGAAAATCGTGTAAAACTCCCGTACGAAGCGCATGTGGTGCGCCAGTTACTGCCGCTATTGTTGTGCTTTCGTTTCTCAGAAACCGAGCGCCTAAAAATGCAAAAATAAGCGCTTCTTTATAATTGATAAGAGCAGCGTCAGGAACAATGAGTTCTCCGTGAAATCCTTTTTTTAATAATTCAACTAAAAAGGTGTTGAATGCACCGCCACCTGTTGTGTACACACTTTTTAACTTTAGACGCTGAAATTCTTGAACACATAAAATTTGGAGTAATTCTAAGTGAGTTCTCAGTTTATCGGGTAGGGAGCAGGTTTCAAAAAGGGGCAGGTAGTTCATTTTTAGCCATTCCTTCCCGAGAGATTTGGGACCATTTTTTTGAAAATAAGACAACCTCAAAACTTGCTGAAGTACCTCCTCATTGATTTGGCCACTCCTTGCCATGCTGCCATCTTTGTCATAAGCCTGTCCAATTTCTTGCATCCAGATGTTCATAGGTAAATTGGCTGGGCAAATATCATAGGCCAATGATGTATCATTAATGGAGGTAGAAATATTGGCAAAGCCTCCAAGATTAAGAAATCCGTCGGCATTCCCGCCAAAAAGAAGTTGGTCGCCTAGCGGCACGAGTGGGGCACCTTGGCCACCTGCACTTACATCTAGTTGCCTGAACTGATCAATGACGGGTATTTTGGTAAGATAATTCAGTGTAAGGCCACTGCCAATTTGGGTTGTATATCGTTTCTCTGGCTGATGAAAGATGGTTTGTCCGTGTGAGGCAATAGCGCTGATGTCCTTTCTGTCAATTTTGAAATCGTGGAGGAATTGTTCGATACAAACCGCATAAAAACGAGCCAACTCATGATCGAGTTCAAAAATATTGGAGGCTGTTTGGTCAAAAATATTGGAGAGCTTACTAAAAATGTCAGGAGGTAAGGCGTAAGTTTGGCAATCAAGAAGTTGAAATCCGATTTGGTCAGGGTTCGAAAAGTCGAATGCTGCGTGGGCAATATCAAGGCCATCCAGGGAGGTTCCGGACATGAGGCCTAATAACTGAAGATTATTGTAAGTTTTTGCTTTCAAGAGTATCGGAATTCGTTTATTTTTGTCAAAATTAAAATAAATCAATCAACATGAATTTTGAACTCACCGAAGAGCACCTAGCCGTTAAAGAAGCCGCAAGAGATTTTGCTCAAAATATGTTAAAACCAGGTGTTATCGAACGAGATAACCAACAAAAATTCCCTATCGAGGAAATCAAACAATTAGGTGAGCTTGGCTTCATGGGCATGATGGTCGATCCAAAATATGGCGGCAGTGGAATGGACACCCTATCTTATGTTTTGGCCATGGAAGAAATTTCTAAAATTGATGCATCTGCATCAGTGTGCATGTCCGTCAATAACTCTTTGGTTTGCTGGGGCCTTGAAACCTTCGGATCTGAAGAACAAAAACAAAAATACCTCGTTCCACTTGCCAAGGGTGAGAAAATAGGTGCTTTTTGCTTATCGGAGCCTGAGGCAGGTTCTGATGCAACCTCTCAGCGCACAACCGCAGTGGACATGGGAGACCACTACCTTTTGAACGGCACCAAAAACTGGATCACCAATGGCTCATCTGCATCGGTCTATCTCGTTATTGCCCAAACCAACCCAGAACTTGGTCATAAAGGGATCAACGCACTTATTGTTGAACGTGGAATGGATGGCTTTATTATTGGTGCAAAAGAAGATAAAATGGGAATCCGGGGCAGCGATACCCACACTTTGTTGTTCAATGATGTTAAAGTCCCTAAAGAAAACCGAATTGGTGAAGACGGCTTTGGTTTCAAATTTGCCATGAAAACACTTTCTGGTGGCCGAATAGGCATTGCTGCTCAGGCCCTTGGCATTGCTGCCGGAGGTCTGGAGCTTTCCTTAGCTTATGCCAAGGAGCGCAAAGCGTTTGGAAAAGAAATCTACAAACACCAAGCAATTGCCTTTAAATTGGCAGATATGGCTACTGAAATTGAGGCAGCGCGTTTGTTGGTCTACAAAGCGGCTCAGGATAAAGACGCTGGCCGAAACTATGATCAGTCAGGTGCAATGGCTAAACTCTATGCCTCTAGAGTAGCCATGGAACAAACCGTTGAGGCCGTGCAGATCCACGGTGGTTATGGTTTTGTAAAAGAATACCACGTTGAGCGCCTCATGCGCGATGCTAAAATCACCCAGATTTACGAAGGGACCTCCGAGGTTCAAAAAATCGTAATCTCAAGAGGAATTTTAAACGCTTAAACCTATAGTTATGCTGGCTCCTTTTAATCTTCAAAAATGGATAGACGATAACCGAGATTTGCTCAAGCCACCTGTCTCCAACAAGAATTTGTATCAAGAGGCCGGAGATTTTATCGTGATGGTCGTTGCGGGCCCTAACGCGCGTAAAGACTACCATTTTAATGAAGGCGAGGAGTTGTTTTATCAGCTAGAAGGCGAAGTCAATGTACGCATTCAGCACGACGGAAAAGCCAAAGATATTATCGTCAAGGAAGGTGAAATGTTTTTGTTGCCAGCAAACACCCCGCATTCACCAGCCCGAGGAGCCAACACCGTTGGTTTGGTTATTGAAAGGGTGAGAAAGGGCACAAATCTTCAAGATGGCCTTATGTGGTATTGTGAAAATTGTAATCACCACTTGCATACCTATCGATTTCCTTTGGAAAATATAGAAAAAGATTTCCTTCCCCGTTTCAAAGAATTCTATGGCTCAGAAGACCTGCGTACGTGCAAAGCTTGTGGCCATATCATGGAAGTGGACCCTAAATTTGTTTAGGAACTATTGCTTATTGCTGAATGAAAGTCAGGCGGTGTTGATCGCCTGTTTGGAAGATTTCTTCCTCGAGAACTAAGCGTTTGTTACGCAACTCTTTGATGGTATATTCGTGAATTGGATCAACAGTGGTTGTATCGGCATAAAAGAAAACGCTTGTTTGGTCTTCGCCGAAGGCCCAGGTCCCGTGGCTGTAGGTGCCTTGAATTTGACCTAGTTCATTGGTGTAATTCGAAATCGAATACGTACCGTCATTATCGATACTCATTTTGGTAGTGATGCTTGGGTCAAACACATCATTTCCATTCATGATATAGTTGGATAATTTCCAGTCATTGCACAAACGTGCTTTTCTGGTTTGCATCGAAAACGAAGGGCCTTCGCTGTATTTTGAACAGCCTACAAGCCCGAGTGTCATTAAAGAAAGGGAAAAGAGAACAGCCTTCATTATTTGTTTTTTTTCAAATGTACTACTTTTTGGGCAATAAAAAAGCCGTAAAGAATACGGCTTTGGCATGTTGAATTCAGATTTATTATTGAGCGGTGTAGGTCTGAATAATGGTTTCCGTACCATCAACAGTTTTGAGCTTCAATTCCTTACCCGCTAGGCGCACTATGGTTTGAGTATCTGTGCCTGTAAGACCGTCGACAGTGGTGATGAGTTGAGTTTTGTCGTCAGAAAAAAACCACGTACCTGTAAAATCATTGGTATAATTAAAGCCCATATAGCTATATGAAATGACCATACTGTATTTATTATCCTTATTGATTTCCATTGTTTGCGTAAGACCAGTAAGTGCATCTGCTACACCATTAGTCGTCTGGGCAGTAAGTAGCCAAGAACCGGTCAGACGTGCATTTTTCGAGCTCAAAGTCAAAGACGGCCCTTCTTCGTATTTGCTACAAGAAGTTAAAGTGGCTGCACCAATAGCTAGAGTTGCGAAGCCAATAAAAAATAGTTTTTTCATAATTTTCAAGTTTGAACAAATCTAAGGAAAGGCTTGAACATTCGCAATATCATGAGTAATTTTGTTAAATGAAACTTGTTCTTCTTCCAACGCTTCTTACCTTGTTTATTTCTTGTAGTCCGGCAACTTCAAATAATGAACAAAACCAACCTCAATCAAAAGTGTGTCAGCGCGTTAAAGCCAACTCGATACAAGAAATTGGAATCAAAGGCATGGTTTGCCAGATGGGTTGTGGAGGCAGCATTCGCAAGGCTTTGAAAGAAACGTGTGCGGTTGAACGCGTCGAGGTAAATTACATCGATTCACTTGAGGAGCAGGTGATAAAAGTTCATTATGACCGTCAGCAAATTGCACCCAAACAAATGCTTCAAGTTCTTTCTGAGCTCAATGACCGTCAATTTACAGTGAGAACAGTAGGTTCTCCACAAGCCCTCAAATGAAACTTTACCACAAACAAATAGGTCAGGGAAAGCCATTGGTTATTTTACATGGACTTTTTGGTTTTTCAGATAATTGGCAAACCCATGCTAAAAAGCTTTCCGAATATTTTGAAGTAACGCTAGTAGACCTGCGCAATCACGGCCACTCACCTTGGTCAGATGAATTCAGCTATGCGTTAATGGTTCAAGATCTTCACGATTTATTTCAAGATCTTCAAATTCAAAAACCGATTATTCTTGGACATTCAATGGGTGGTAAACTAGCCATGCATTTTGACCAAACCTATCCAGATGTTATTGAAAAGCTCATTGTTGTAGATATGGGCGTCAAGGCCTACCCGCCGCATCATGCGCACATCTTAGCAGCTATCCAAGCTATTGACCTGTCAAGGCTCAGTGCCAGAAGCGAGGCAGAAGCAATCCTTAAATCTTTTGTGGACTCCGAAGGGATACGTCAGTTTTTATTAAAAAACCTCTATTGGGAAGACAAAGGAAAATTAGCATGGAGGGTCAACTTCCCAGTTTTAGAAGCGAGCATGCCCGAGATTCTCCGTGAGCTTCCAGAACAGGAGTCCTTCACTACAGCCTTGTTTGTTCGTGGTTTGCTTTCCAATTATATTTTGGATGAAGACATCCCTACATTAGAAGCTTTCTACCCTGATTTTCAAATAGCATCTATTCCTAATGCAGGGCATTGGGTACATGCCGAGGCCCCTGAAGCTTTTTTAGACGCCGTGCTATCATTTAGTTTGAGATAGGATCAATTAAAAGTTTTTATTGATTTTGCTATATTGTTGATCGTAATTGTATTACAATATCTTAAATAAGATAGGCATTAAAGTAGCGACATAAAAAAAGGGAGCCCTCGGGCTCCCTTTTACTTTTCTGTTGGAAAA
>JALRJE010000115.1 GCA_023268965.1 Crocinitomicaceae bacterium | reverse complement strand
GAACCTGACGCACTTCGCTGTCGAGGCCGTCAACGCCGCCGTTGGCGATCATTGAGTAATGCAAAAGAAATTACACATCAAGATTGGCGACACCGTGAAGGTTATTTCAGGTGAATCCAAAGGTCGTGAGGGCAAAGTTGTCACCATCGATCGCGAAAAAATGCGTGCAACGGTTGAAGGTGTTAACATGATAAAAAAACACAACAAGCCAAGCGCAACAAACCCTCAAGGTGGAATCGAAGAAAAGGAAGGTTCTATCAATATTTCTAACCTAATGGTTGTAAGCAACGGTGTTGCAAGCCGCATCGGTAGAAAAGAAGAGAATGGAAAATTAGTACGTTATTCAAAGAAATCAGGGGAGGTGATAAAATAATGAGTTACACGCCAAGATTAAAAGAAAAGTACAGGAACGAAATCAAGCAAACGCTTCAAGAGCGTTTCAATTACAAATCAGTAATGAGCGTTCCTAGATTAGAAAAAATTGTACTCAGCCAAGGTATGGGTGAAGCAGTTGCAGACAAGAAATTGATCGACAGTGCAGCAGCCGACCTTTCCCGCATTGCTGGACAAAAGGCAATTACTACAATTTCTAAAAAAGATATCTCCAACTTTAAGTTGCGTAAAGGGATGCCAATTGGTACAAAAGTAACGCTTCGCGGCGATCGCATGTACGACTTCCTCGATCGTTTACTTGCCGTTGCCTTGCCACGTACCCGGGACTTTCGCGGTATCAATCCGAAGGGTTTTGACGGACGCGGTAACTTCAACCTCGGTGTTAAGGAGCATATCATTTTCCCAGAAATCGATATCGATAAGGTCAATCGCATCTTAGGTATGGATATTACCTTTGTTACATCAGCTGAAAGCGACGAAGAGGCAAAAGCATTGTTGGATGCATTTGGTTTTCCATTTATTAAAAAATAAAAGAAATGGCTAAAGAATCAATGAAAGCGCGTGAGCGCAAGAGAGAAAGGTTAGTAAACCGTTATGAAAAGAAACGCGCTGAACTCACCAAAATTTTGAAGTCAACAGATACATCTGAAGAAATTCAGTCTCAGAAATGGGATGCAATGATGCAAATACAAAAGTTGCCAGCGAACTCGTCTAAAATCAGAAAACACAACCGTTGTGGCTTAACTGGTCGTCCGAGAGGTTACATGCGTCAATTTGGTATCTCAAGGGTAACTTTCCGCGAGATGGCATTGGCTGGTAAAATCCCCGGAGTTAAGAAAGCAAGTTGGTAATTAAGAAAAAACTAAAGAAATGAATACAGATCCAATAGCAGATTTCCTCACCCGCATTAGAAATGCGAGTGCAGCAGGCTTGAAGACCGTAGATATACCTGGCTCTAACATTAAACGTGCAATGACACAAATTTTGTTTGACCAAGGCTATATCCTCAACTACAAGTTTGAGGAGGATGACAAACAAGGCAACATCAAAATTGCTTTGAAATACAACACCTCTACGCGTGTACCAGCCATTACTAAATTGCAACGTGCATCGCGTCCAGGCTTAAGAAAATATAGCGCATCCCAAGAAATGCCGCGCGTATTGAATGGTTTGGGTATTGCCATAGTTTCAACGTCTCGCGGTGTAATTACAGATAAAGAAGCACGTCAGCAAAATGTTGGCGGAGAAGTTCTTTGTTACGTTTACTAAAATTAAAGAGCAATGTCAAGAATTGGAAAAGCACCTATAACTATCCCAAGTGGCGTCGACGTGACGTTCAACGATTCCGTCATGACGGTCAAAGGGAAAAACGGCGAATTAACACAACACATTGAGTCTTCAGTCAGCGTAAGCATAGAAGACAATGTAATTACATTTGCGCGTGCAACAGACGCACCCGATCACCGTTCAAAGCATGGTTTATACCGCGCTTTAGTATACAACATGATCCAAGGCGTATCTGTAGGCTTTAAAAAGGAAATGGAAATTATCGGAGTTGGTTACCGTGCAAATGCTACTGGTCAACTACTCGAATTAGCCCTCGGATTTTCACATGCCATTATTTTGGAAATCCCGAAAGAAGTGAAAGTTACCACTGTAACTGAAAAAGGTAAAGCGCCTATCGTAGCTCTAGAATCTTACGATAAGCAATTACTCGGACAAGTTGCTGCCAAGATTCGCTCTTTCAGAAAACCTGAACCATACAAAGGAAAAGGTATCCGCTTTGTAGGTGAAGAAATTCGTAGAAAAGCTGGTAAGTCAGCAGGTAAAAAATAATCGAAAGAATTATGGCACTAAATAAAGTATTAAGAAGAGCAAAAATCAAGCGAAGAATCAGAAAAAAGATTTTCGGAACTTCAGCTATTCCACGTCTCACTGTTTTTAGAAGCAACAAGCAAATCTATGCACAAGTAATCGACGACAACACTGGTCGTACACTTGCCTCTGCTGGTTCTCTTAAAATTGAAGATGCACAGAAAGTGAACAAAGTTAATCAGGCGGCTATTGTCGGCAAACAAATTGCAGAAGTTGCTCAAAAAGCAGGTGTAGAACGCGTTGTGTTTGACCGTAATGGTTACTTGTATCATGGTCGAATTAAATCCTTGGCTGATTCAGCTCGCGAAGGAGGACTCAAATTTTAAGAAAAAATGGCAGCTCAAATCGTAAACAGAGTGAAATCAGCCGATATCGAGTTAAAAGATAAACTCGTGGCCGTTAATCGCGTAACCAAAGTAACCAAAGGTGGTCGTACATTTAGTTTTTCTGCAATTGTTGTAGTTGGCGACGAACACGGTGTTGTAGGACATGGTCTTGGTAAAGCAAAAGAAGTAACCGAAGCCATTACAAAAGGCATCGACGACGCAAAGAAGAACTTAATCAAAGTTCCTATCCTAAGAGGTACTGTACCGCACGAACAAAAAGGTAAATACGGAGGTGCTGAGGTTTTCCTCAAGCCGGCAACCGAAGGTACCGGAGTTATCGCTGGTGGTGCCATGCGCGCCGTTCTCGAAAGCGTTGGTGTACACAATGTATTAGCAAAATCTCAAGGTTCTTCGAACCCACACAACGTAGTAAAAGCTACTATAGATGCACTCGCTCACATGCGCGATGCAGTAGCAGTTGCTCGTCAACGTGGAATTTCCCTTGATAAAGTATTCAACGGTTAAAATATTTAGCAATGAGCACAATCAAAATCAAACAAGTGAAAAGTGCGATCAAGCGTCCAGCTGATCAAAAAGCTACAATCAAAGCTTTAGGTTTTCGTCGCTTGAACCAAGTTTTAGAGAAAGAGGTTACGCCTCAAATTATGGGAATGGTGAATAAGGTAAAACACCTTATTCAAGTAGTGGAACAATAGACTTAGAAAGAAATGGAATTACATAATCTTACACCAGCAGCAGGCTCGATCAAAGCAGAGAAGCGCATCGGACGTGGTCAAGGATCAGGACGTGGCGGAACATCTACACGTGGTCATAAGGGTGCAAAATCGCGTTCTGGTTATAAAACCAAAATTGGTTTTGAAGGTGGGCAGATGCCTTTACAGCGTCGCGTACCTAAATTTGGTTTCAAAAATATCAACCGTGTTGAATACAAAGCCATTAATTTAGACATCATCGAGAACCTCGCAAGTGTCAAAGGCATATTGGACATCACTCCAGAAGTTATGCGTCAAAATGGTCTTTTATCTAACAAAGAACTTGTCAAAGTACTTGGTCGTGGTGAGTTGAAAGCAAAAGTAAACATCTCTGCCAACGGTTTTTCAAGCACAGCAATTGCTGCGATTGAGGCGCTAGGTGGTACATGTACAAAAATCTAACTATCTTTGCACGCTTTTAGATGAAACGATTCATAACCAATCTGCAAAATATCTGGAAAGTTGAAGAGTTGCGCAAGCGCATCCTCCTTACACTTGGCCTTATCCTTACATACCGAGTAGGGTCATTCGTGATTTTGCCTGGTGTTAAGTACGATGCCTTAACCAGTACGGCTACAGACCAAAACTTTCTAGAAAGTATCCTCTCCGTTTTTTCAGGAGGAGGTTTCACCAATGCTTCCATCATGGCCTTAGGCATTATGCCTTACATTAGCGCCTCCATCATCATGCAATTACTCGGAATGGCTGTTCCAGCTGTTCAAAAAATGCAAAATGAAGGTGAGTCTGGAAGAAAGCAAATCAATAACTACACGCGCTTACTGACAATTGTTATTTGCGCATTGCAGGCACCAAGTTATCTTACACTTTATGTAAGCAACAAAAATGCTATGCCTGACGATCCAAATACTTTTTGGTGGACCCAAACAATTATATTGCTGATTGCAGGTTCTATGTTTGCAGTATGGTTAGGTGAACGTATTACGGAACGCGGAATTGGCAACGGTATCTCCTTGCTCATTACTGTTGGTATCCTCTCTCGCCTACCAGGAGCATTCTTTGCTGAGTTCGGAAAATCAGTAGAAGCAGGTAACTTAATTCGTTTGGTATTAGAAATCGTGATGTTCTTCTTGATCATCCTCATTACCATCCTCATTGTACAAGGCGTCCGACGCATACCTCTGAATACAGCCAAACGCGTTGCAGGGGCAAGAGCAATGGAAGATGTAAACGGAGCACGCAACTACTTGCCAATTAAAATCAATGCAAGTGGTGTAATGCCGATTATCTTTGCCCAAGCCATCATGACTATCCCAATGATGGTTTACCAAGGAGTAACCCAACAGCAAGATGCTGGATGGCTTACCAAAACACTCGGAGATCCTTATGGTTTCAGCTATAATCTATTGCTTGTTGTCTTGATTGTTGTCTTTACATATTTCTATACAGCGATCATGATTAATCCAAATAAAATTGCTGACGACTTGAAAAAGAGTGGTGGTTTCATCCCAGGAGTTCGTCCTGGAGAAGAGACAGCAGAGCACATTGATCAGGTTGTTTCACGCATTACTTTCCCGGGCTCCTTATTTCTTGCCATGATTGCAATTTTGCCGTCTATTGCCAAGTTAGCTGGAGTAAATGACAGTTTTGCCATGTTCTTCGGTGGAACTTCCATCCTCATCATGGTGGGCGTCGTTTTGGATACCCTACAGCAAATTGAAACCTATCAACTCAATCGCAATATGGATTCCCTCATGGAAGGTACGCGTGTAAGAGGCCGAAGAGGTGCTAACGAATTATCTGGAATGTAAAATGGCAAAACAAACCTCCATAGAACAAGACGGAACCATCCTCGAAGCATTGCCAAATGCAATGTTTAGAGTTGAACTAGAAAATGGACATGTTCTTACCGCTCATATTTCTGGTAAGATGCGCATGTTTTACATTAAAATACTTCCCGGAGACCGCGTCAAAGTTGAAATGTCTCCTTATGATTTAACCAAAGGTAGAATATCTTTTAGATACAAATAATTAGAATTATGAAAGTCAGAGCATCAGTTAAGAAGAGAACTGCAGATTGCAAGATTGTGAAGCGTAAAGGTAAAATTTACGTGATCAACAAGAAGAATCCGAAATTAAAACAACGTCAAGGATAATAACAAGTATATGGCACGTATTGCAGGTATAGATTTACCAAAAAACAAAAGAGGAGTCATTGGTTTAACTTACATCTACGGAATCGGTAGAAGTACAGCTAAAATGATTTTAACCACAAACGCTATTGATGAAAACATCAAGGTTCAAGATTGGAACGATGATCAATTAGCCGCTATTCGTAACACCGTTAACGAAATTAAAACGGAAGGTCAATTGCGTTCTGAAGTTCAATTGAACATTAAACGACTTATGGATATCGGATGTCAGCGCGGAATTCGTCACCGTCTTGGCTTACCACTTCGTGGTCAAAGAACCAAAAACAACTCTCGTACACGTAAAGGAAAACGTAAGACAGTTGCAAACAAGAAAAAAGCAACTAAATAATAACTAGTTCCCAGTAAAAATGGCAAAAGCAAACCAAAAAAAGAAGAAGAACGTTAAAGTTGATGCTGCCGGAGAAGCGCATATCCAAGCGAGTTTCAATAACATCATCATATCTTTAACAAACAATGCTGGACAAGTGATCTCTTGGTCATCTGCCGGCAAGATGGGCTTCAAAGGTTCTAAAAAGAACACACCTTATGCTGCACAAGTTGCAGCAGAAGATGCATCAAAAGAAGCACACGACTTCGGACTACGTAGAGTGCGTGTTTATGTTAAAGGGCCAGGAGCAGGACGTGAATCTGCTATCCGTGCTCTTCACAATTCAGGCATTGAGGTAACAGAAATCGTTGACGTAACACCAATGCCTCACAACGGTTGTCGTCCTCCAAAAAGAAGAAGAGTATAGTATTTTTTAACCAGTGGGCTTATTGTCATCGAAGGAATGCCTTAATTCATGACGCCCACACAATAAATATATAAAATGGCAAGATACACAGGTCCAAAATCAAAAATTGCGCGTCGTTTCCGCGATCCAATTTTTGGTCCAGACAAATCTTTGGACAGAAGAAATTACGGTCCAGGTCAACACGGTCCATCTAAAAGAAGAGGTGGCAAACAATCTGAGTACGCAGTGCAATTAGGTGAAAAGCAAAAAGCAAAATACACCTACGGTATTCTAGAGCGCCAGTTCTCCAACATGTTTGAAAAAGCTTCTCGCATGAAAGGCATTACCGGTGAAAACTTATTACAGTTGTGCGAGGCTCGCCTCGACAACACTGTTTTCCGCCTTGGTATTGCTCCTACAAGAAGAGGTGCGCGTCAGTTGGTTTCACACAAACACATTACAGTAAACGGTGAAGTAGTAAACATTCCTTCTTACACTTTGAAAATTGGTGACGTCGTTGGCGTTCGCGAAAAATCAAAGTCTTTAGAAGCAATCACAGGCTCACTTACTGCCAGTAATAAAACATTTGATTGGCTTGATTGGGATTCATCAAGCATGAGCGGTAAAGTATTGAATTTACCCGCAAGAGAAATGATCCCAGAAAATATTCGCGAGCAGTTAATCGTCGAATTGTATTCTAAATAACCCTAAGAGATAGAAAATGGCAATATTGGATTTTCAAAAACCTGACAAGGTTATCATGCTCAACTCTGATGATTTCACCGGAGAATTTGAGTTTCGTCCGCTAGAACCGGGCTACGGAATTACCATTGGTAACTCCCTCCGTCGAATTTTACTTTCTTCACTAGAAGGTTTTGCGATTTCGTCTATCAAAATTCAAGGTGCAGACCACGAATTTACTACCCTAAAAGGTATCGTAGAAGACGTAACTGAAATCGTATTAAACTTGAAACAAGTACGATTTAAGCGTCAAATCGAAGGAACAGATTCTGAAACAGTTATTGTTTCTGTAAGTAACCAAACACAACTCACTGCAGGTGATCTCGGTAAGTACACAAGTGCTTTCCAAGTTCTAAACCCTGACCTAGTGATTTGTAACATGGAGACCTCTGTGAAATTCGAAATGGAACTTACAATTGTCAAAGGTCGCGGTTATGTGCCGGCAGATGAAAACAAATCTGCAAATGCCTCTTTTGGAACAATCAGTATCGACTCTATTTTTACGCCCATTGTTAATGTGCAATACAGCATTGAAAACTACCGCGTTGAGCAAAAGACAGACTACGAAAAATTAGTTTTCAATATCAAAACGGATGGCTCTATTCATCCAAAAGATGCATTGAAAGAAGCGGCAAAGATTCTCATTCATCACTTTATGCTTTTCTCAGATGAGCGCATCACCCTCGACAGTGAAATCAAAGCAGAGTCTGAAGAATTTGATGAAACTTCATTGCACATGCGTCAGCTCCTTAAGACAAAATTAGTAGACATGGACCTATCGGTTCGTGCACTAAATTGCCTGAAAGCCGCAGATGTAGAAACCCTCGGAGACCTCGTATCTTATGCTAAATCTGATTTATTGAAATTCAGAAACTTTGGCAAGAAGTCACTTACTGAGCTTGAAGACCTCGTTGATAGCAAAGGCTTGACTTTCGGTATGAATGTCGCAAAATATAAATTAGACAGAGATTAAGATTTTTAGTCATGAGACACGGAAATAAAATAAATCACCTAAGTAGAAAGACAGGCCACCGCAAAGCAATGCTTCAAAACATGGCATGTTCTTTAATTGAACACAAACGCATCACAACAACTATTGCCAAAGCAAAAACGTTGCGCGTATTCATTGAGCCATTGCTCACCAAATCAAAAAGCGACTCTACCCACTCTCGTCGTATCGTTTTCTCTTACCTTCAAAGTAAGGATGCCGTAACAGAGTTGTTCAGAGAAGTTGCTCCAAAAATTGCAACCCGCGACGGCGGTTACACACGCATTATTCGCACCGGTTACCGTTTGGGTGACAACGCTGAAATGTGTATGATCGAACTCGTAGACTTTAACGAACTATACAGCAACAATGAAACCAAGAAAACTACTCGTCGTTCACGTCGTGGTGGTAAAGCGAACGAAGGTGTTGCAGCCGTAACGGCTGAAGAAACACCAGTTGCTGAAGTTGTTGAAGAAACACCAGTTGCCGAAGTTGTCGAAGAAACACCGACGGCTGAATCAACCGAAGAAGCAGACACTG
>JALRJE010000072.1 GCA_023268965.1 Crocinitomicaceae bacterium | reverse complement strand
GATCTGTTTCTGGAACTTTATTTGGTGGAAAACCAAGAGTGGTTGAAGTGAAAGGAATTGAGCATTTTTTTGGTTTCTTGCTCAATCATTTGTGGGCTTCCATAGAGCACACAAGGATCCAAATTGCCTTGTAAAGTCTTTTGATCTTGGACCAAACTTCGTGCCACAGGAACAGACATGTTCCAATCAAGTCCAATAGTTGTGCACGGTAGTTGCGAGATTTCTGGTAAAGAGGCCACTGCTCCTTTAGAAAATACAGTAAATGGAATGCCTTCTAAAGCCTGACAAATTTGTTGGATATAGCGCAAACCAAACACATTGTATTGGTCTTCGCCAAGAATGCCGGCCCATGAATCAAAAAGCTGAAGGGCATCGGCGCCCGCAGCAAGTTGACCTTTTAAGTAGGCAATGGTGACGTCTGTGATGCGCTGTAGGAGTTCGTGTGCTAATTTTGGCTGCGTGTAAAGTAATTTTCTCGATTCACTAAAAGTTTTGGACCCTTTGCCTTCTACCATATAACAAAGAATAGTCCAGGGTGCGCCTGCAAAACCAATGAGAGGTACCCTGTTATTTAAAGCAGTTTTGGTCTGCTTGAGCGCCTCAAAAACATACCATAAACGATCTTGCACATCTATGTGCGTATCGAGTAAATCTAGTTGTGCTTGCGTTCGAATGGTGTTTTCAAACCATGGGCCCTTTTGCTCTATCATCTGATAAGGTAAACCCATTGCTTCTGGTATGACCAAAATATCAGAAAAAATAATGGCCGCATCTACACCGAGTAGATCGACAGGTTGTATGGTAACTTCCGTGGCAAACGCTGGTGTTTCTACTAATTCTTTAAATCCGGAAAGCTTGGCGCGTACTGCGCGGTATTCGGGTAAGATTCGGCCTGCTTGCCGCATGAGCCATACTGGATAACGCTCGATGGCCTCGCCACGGTGTGCGCGTAGAAATAAATCGTTTTGAATCATCTCTACAAAGGTACGCAATTACCATTGAATTTCTTGCGTTCCAAGCTTCTGCAAATAAGCATTTGTTTTACTAAAATGCTTGCAGCCAAAAAAGCCCCGATGAGCTGAAAGAGGGGAAGGATGCACTGCCCTCAAGATGAAGTTCCTGGATTCATCTATCCAACTTGCTTTCGCTTGGGCTTTTGCCCCCCAAAGGATATATACAATATGCTCTTTTTCAGCGGCGATTTTTTGAATAACTGCATCGGTAAACTGCTCCCAACCCCAGTTTTTATGGCTATCAGGTTCTCCTTCGCTTACTGTAAGTACATTGTTAAGCAACAAGACTCCTTGGCGCGCCCAGCCCTCCAGATTTCCATCAGGTAAATATGGCAAATCTAGGTCTGAGGTTCTTTCCTTGAAAATATTATTCAAACTTTTGGGCAAAGGCTTGACGTCAGTTGCAACAGAAAAACACAAGCCGTGCGCATGACCTTTTGTTGGGTACGGATCCTGACCTAACATCACCACTCGAAGATCTTCCCAAGGACATAATTCAAATGCCTTAAAAATTTGCGACTTTGGTGGAAAAATACGTTCTGGGGTTTGCTTAAATGCCTCCTCTACTTTATTTTGAAGCTTTAAATAATAAGGAGACTTGAATTCATCTATTAAAACACGATGCCAAGAGGTTTCTTTTGGAAAATTCATATCAGTCAAGATCAATTAAGGCTACCCACAAGGAAATTTTACTGTTGTCCATGCGCGGCCAAATTGGTCTTACCTTTCCATTGTAGGCAGCAATTCCGAGGTAATCTCCAAAAAATACCAACGGATTTGGCACAAATGGTTGTTCAGAGATGCGTTGTTCTTTAAAAGAGATGCCTCCGTCGGTACTTGTTGCCCATATGACATCTGTTCGGTTATCTTTGAAACGCCTGCGGTCGTAGTAGACAAAATGTAAATCTCCGCGCACAGGATCTACACACATCGAGGTGAGAAACTGATGACGAGATTCTTTATCCTGATTCACGCGTTGCGGCTCGGCCCAAGTAAGGCCTCCGTCGGTAGATTTCATGAGCCAAACGTCAGTGTTGTCTGCGCCATTGCGTTGGTCGCACCAGTTAAGATAAAGCGCACCATTGTTTGGGCCCCCACTGAGATCGGACATTAAAAATGGTAGGCCATTGGCACGATAAATACCGGGAATCTGGATGTCCCAACCTCCTACATGTTCGGAAAGCTTACGTTCTTCAGCCAACCACGTGCGTCCGCCATCTGTAGATTTTTGAAACATAATTCCGCGGGGGCCCGTCCAACAGACGTAAATTTCACCGTTTGGACCAAGTGCGGGCACGGCACCTTCAACCGTGTTGTCGCCATCGAGGCAATCTCCACCATATTTTGAAATCCGAATGGGTTGGGTCCAACTTTGGCCTCGGTCTAAAGATTTGGAAAAAACAATGATAGAGCTGTCTTTAGGATCTGCAGAATCATAGGCGTCAAATTGTGTCCAGGTCATGTAAACCACATTTGTTTTGGGGTCTATTACCACCCAATGCTTGTCCTGTACTTTTGCGCCATTCGGTGCAGGAAAAGAACCTTTTGAAAACTGACCTGGTTTGTCTGCAACCTGGCAAACAATTCGGTCGAGGTGACTAGTTTTGGTGTAATCACTCAGGTGGAAATAATACAATCGGCCATTTTGATCATATTGCAAAACAGGGTCGCCGTAGACCCCAAATGGACTTTTTAAAGCATTTGATTTCCAGGTTAAGCCTCCGTCGGAGGAATAATGATATCCCTGCAAGACGGTACCTGCCGAAATTTCTTTCGGATTGCGCGGATTTATCGCAATGGAGGGCTCGCACTCATTGAAATCATATTTAGAAGCAACCGGCGGAATTTGAATATTTTTGAAGGGTTGAGCCAGCAGCCCAAGTACCAAAAAATTAGCGCAACCAATAAGAAAGTAACGGTGCATTGACATCTGTAATTTGAAGTGAAAATTGAGGTTTAGCATAGGTTTTCATGACGCATTTAGTGGTAAAAACTTTACCGTCTCTCGAAACTAATAATTCCATTTCAACGCCAGGAAGCAAGTTGTTGTATTTGTTCTCCAAGCTGGTTTTGTCTATTCTATAACCATCACAGGCGAGGATTTCATCACCTGCACTAATGCCTGCGTCTTCTGCGGCCGAGCCGCTGCGAACAGTTCTTACCTTTAGTATCTCCCCTCCTTCTAAAGCAGCACCAAAATTGGTAAGTGTATTGGTGAGGTCTGTCACTTTTATACCGATGGGTTCAAAGTACTTTTGATACGGAATAATTTCTGTTCCGTTCACGTATTGGGCAAAAAATGCATGCATGTCTTGCCCGCAATAATTAGCCAATTCTTGCTCAAATTCGGCCGAAGTAAATCCACGTTGGAGCTCTAGTGCATACTTTTGATAAAGCAGTTGCATGAAGCCATCCAAGCTTTGTTTTCCTTTTGATTTCTGTATTAAAAATGCATCGAGAACTGCGCCTATTACTGCACCCCGAGAATAATAGGTCATGGTAGTGTTGGCTGAATTCTCATTAGGGCGATACGCTTTGATCCAAGCATCAAAACTTGCATGGGCAACGGGCTGTATTCTCGATCCTGGGCTTCCTTCTACATAATTAATTTGGCTCTGTAATTTATTAAGAAAATCTGTTTTGGTGTAAAATCCTGCGCGTAGAAGCAATAATTCATCATAATAAGAAGTAATCCCTTCCATGACCCAGAGCAAAGAAGTATAGCACTCTTGGTCATAATTAAATGGCCCAAGTTCTATAGGTCGGATACGCTTTACATTCCAGAGATGAAAATATTCGTGTGCAACTAAATTGATGAACCCTAAATAACCGCCGCCAGTGTATGACCAACGACCTACGCTCAATACGCAAGAATTTTTATGTTCAAGACCACCTTGGCCATCTTTTACATTGTGTACAATAAAAAGATAATCATTGTTGGGGTTGCTGCCAAAAACACCGGTTGCGGCCTCCACTACTTTGGGCATATCTCTTTGCAATTCTTTGATATTCGCATTGGACTCACCATACATGGCAACACGGTGTCTGACACCCGACGCTAAAAAGGTAAATTCTTGGTGATTTCCAATTTCTATAGGACTATCTACCAATTGATCGTAATCGTCGAATACAAAGGTTTGATCAGACGGATCCGATTTGAAGTCTGCGATGACGAGAGCTGTGCTGATTTTTTTGAATGAAGCATGCGGATGAATATGCAAAACTCCTTTTTGATTGCGGTTTTCTTCTGTGTACATGAATACCCCTGCACCGGCAACAAAACCATGTGTATTGTCTAGAAATGGGGTGCGAACAGAGAGCTCAAAAGCGTATACTTCGTAAAATACTGTGTAAGTGGGAACACCTTTACACTGAACTTCCCATGCATTTTTGGTCGTTTTTTGAACAGATAGTGGCTTTCCTTGGGCATCAATTGCGCGCACCTGATTGATATTTTTAGAAAATTCGCGCACTAAATACGAACCTGGCGTCCAAACCGGCAATTTGAACTGCTGCACTGCCGCTTCATTTTGCTGAACCTCTATTTTGACAGCGAAGTAATGTGAATTTGGCTGCGGCATCGATAAATGATAGGTGAGCTGACTAGCATGCAACCAAAGTGGAAGCCAAAACAAGATCACAAGAAAAAAACGAGGTTTCATCATTTAAAAAGTTTGAAATATGGAATTAATCGTTTGAATAGCTGAGTTGAACAGCCGCCGCAGCTAATTTAGCTTTTTGAACCAAACTTTCTACCGGATCTGATCCAAAACACAAAGCTACAGCCATGCGCCTGTAGGGGCGAGTACTCGGCTTGCCAAATATACGCACCTCGGTATATGGGTCCTTTAATACGTGGTCAAGGCCCAAAAAACTTGGTGCGGCTGGGCTAGTTTCTTCGGCTAAAATTACAGCGCTGGCCCCATTTTGGATTTGACGAATTTCTGAAATAGGGAGGCCGAGTACAGCACGTGCATGCAACTCAAATTCATTGAGATTTTGGGTGCCGGCTAAAGTAACCATACCGGTATCGTGAGGGCGCGGCGAAAGCTCTGAGAAGTAAGCGCCATCTTGTGTAATAAAAAATTCTACACCCCAAATACCAGCGCCTCCTAGTTCTTTTGTAACCCGAGCGGCCATATCTTGAGCCTCTGCTAAATGAATGGGATCCATGGCCATCGGCTGCCAACTTTCTTGGTAATCACCGCGCTCTTGACGATGCCCAATTGGTGCGCAAAATAAAGTTGGACCATTCTTTTGCGTCACCGTTAGCAAAGTGATTTCATAGTCAAAATTGATAAATCCTTCGACGATAACTTCTTTTAAATCCCCGCGTGAACCTTCCATGGCGTAATTCCAAGCTTTCTCGGTGTCCGCTTCTGTATGAATCACTGATTGCCCTTTTCCGGAGCTAGACATCAAGGGCTTAACCACACAAGGCAAACCACAAAACGAAACACCCTCTTTGAGTTCTTGTAGGCTGGTGGCGTAGCGATAAGGAGCGGTGCGAACGCCAACTTCTTTGGCGGCTAAATCGCGAATGGCCTTGCGATTCATAGTGAAATTCGCAGCTTTTGCACTCGGTACAACTTGAATGCCTTGCGCTTCATAGCTATAAAATCTTTCTGTTCGAATTGCTTCGATCTCTGGAACAATGAGATCTGGATGATGTTTGGCAACAACCTTATCAAGTTCAGTAGCGTCTAACATATCGATCACCTCAAAATGGTCGGCAACCTGCATTGCGGGTGCACCCGGGTAGCTATCCACAGCAATAATGGTCTGTCCGTAGCGTTGAGCAGCTATAGCAAACTCTTTTCCGAGTTCGCCAGAGCCAAGTAGTAGAATTTTAAACTTCATAGGACAAATGTACATAAACAGCAAAGAAATTGTTATTTTTGAAAGATATTGATGAGTAGTATTAAAACAGCAATCGAAGAGTTTGACCCCATTTTTCTTAGAGAAATGGCCGACGTCAACCTAATGAATCGCATAGACACCAAGTTTGCCTTCCGCCAAGAAGACCTCCTGCGTTTTCTACCCATTTTAGCTCCGGACTATCGCGCGTTAAAAGTTGAAGGAACCATGCTGCCTCATTATGAAAGCCTTTATTTCGACGATGCTACATTTTCCTTTTTTCGCGATCACCACAATGGCAAAACCGATCGATTCAAGGTGCGTATCCGCAAATATGTGGAGTCCAATATCTTCTTTTTGGAAATCAAGCACAAGATGAAGGGAAGAACCGACAAGCGCAGAATCCTCACCAATGATTTCAATGAACTTCAGGACGAAAAGGAACGTGATTTTTTGCGCCGACAACTCAACGAAGACACACAATTAAAACCAACGATGTGGAATGCTTTTCAGCGCATCACGCTCGTTTCTAGAACCTCCCGAGAAAGATTAACCCTCGACTTCAACATCCACTTTCATATGGGAGAAGTCCAGCGCAATTTTGATCAGTTGGTGATTGCAGAACTCAAACAAGAAGACCTAGACCGCAATTCCCCTTTTTACAAACTCATGAAAAAGGAACGAATCAGACCATATCGCCTCTCCAAATATTGCATTGGAAGTGTAGAAATCTACGGCGAAGAAGTACTCAAATTTAATCGCTTCAAAAAGAAGCTGCTTTTTTTAAACAAAATCAACCATGCTCACTGACCTTTTATTTTTCTTTCCGCTCAAAAAAGCAATCTCGCCAAATACCATCACCTGGTTTAGTGAAGACTTTTACGGACTTTTAATCAGATTCGGAATCAACCTTCTCTTTTTGACCATTTTAATTCGTGTACTTTACTACACGAAAACACGCCGCAAAGATTACTTGTTCACCTACTATTTGATTGGTACCATTACCTTTTTCTTATGTTTTGGGCTAATGCAAATGGATATTGATACCGGAATGGGGCTAGGGTTGTTTGCTATTTTTGGAATTATCCGATACCGTACCGATGCCATTGAAATCAAAGAGATGACCTATTTATTCATGGTCATCGGCCTAAGTGTAGTGAATGCATTGGCATCGAATGAACTTAGTATTTCAGAGGTAGCGGTTATTAATGTTGCCGTCGTACTACTCACCTATGTTCTAGAAAACGTAGTACTGATGAAACACGAAACACGCAAGACCATCAACTATGAGCGTATAGACCTCATTAAACCGGAAAACCAAGACCTCCTCAAAGCAGATTTAGAGAAAAGAACCGGACTCACCATCAACCGCGTAGAAGTCGGTAAAATTGACTTCTTGAACGATACTGCAATGGTGCGTATTTATTACTATGCCGACGAACAAGAATATTCTGACTATCACGTGCAATAACATGCGCAAACTAGCGCTCTACCCTCTTTCACTCCTCTATGGATTGGCTATATGGGTGCGCAATCTGTTTTTTGATCTCGGTATTCTACAAACCCAACACATCTCAGGTAAGTCCATTTGTATCGGAAACCTGAACGTTGGTGGTACAGGTAAATCTCCACACGTTGGCTACCTCATCGAGCTGCTTTCACCCCTGGTCCAAGTTCAAGTATTAAGCCGGGGTTATGGTCGGAAAACAAAAGGGTTTATTGCGCTTTCCACAAATTCAACTGCTGCCCATGTTGGGGACGAACCCCAAATGCTGTTTAATCAATACAAAGACAAAGCCCATTTTGCAGTTTGCGAAAAACGTAGTATCGGAATAGATCGCCTAAGAAAAGAACAACCCGCTTCCCTCATTTTACTCGACGATGCGTTTCAACACCGCTATGTCAAGGCCGGGCTAAATATCGTACTTAGTGTTTATGATCAACCTGTGCATGAGGATTACCTCTTACCAGCAGGCAGGCTACGCGAACCAATGAGTGGATTAAAACGCGCCGATGCAATTGTGATTACTAAATGTCCGGAATTTGAAACTTTTGATCTAAACGAGCTGAAGAAGCAATATCAAAAATGGCAAATTCCCGTATTTTTTTCCCGGTATACTTACCATGCCCTGCAATCCAAAGGAAGAATTCTTGAACAAATCAATGAGGTGTTCATTGTGAGCGGCGTAGCGCTTCCAAAACAACTCAATGAGGCATTTCCACCAAGCACCAACATTAGACATCGTACTTTTCGTGATCACCATACCTACACACCAATGGATATGGAAGAAATTCATCATTTTTTTGATACCTTTGCAACTACAAATTCTGCAATTGTTACTACCGCCAAAGATTGGGTTAAAATCCAGCCTTTGTTGGGCGCTGAAGACTTACAAAAATACCCCTGGTATTTGTTGACTTTTGAGCTCGAATGGTCGGATCAAAATGCATTTAATCAATTTATCAGCACTTATGTTGTCTCAAATTAAAGAAAGTACCGCCTACATTCAAAGCAAAACAAACGTTCAGCCTACAATTGGTATTATTTTAGGTACGGGCCTTGGGGGTTTAGTCAAAGAGATCGAAATCATCGACGAAATTAATTACCAAGATATTCCTCACTTTCCCATTTCTACCGTTGAGAGCCACTCAGGCAAACTCATTTTTGGGCGCATCGGCGGAAAAAATGTTGTTGCCATGCAAGGACGCTTTCATTATTATGAAGGTTACACGCTTCAACAAGTGACCTTTCCTGTCCGCGTGATGAAACTACTCGGTATTGAACGCCTATTTGTAAGTAACGCTTCAGGAGGTGTGAATCCAGAATTTGAGGTTGGAGAAATCATGATCATGAATGATCACATCAATCTTTTTCCAGGGAACCCGCTCATTGGTCCAAATATCGATGAACTCGGACCCCGCTTTCCAGACATGAGTGACCCTTACGATCAAGAAATGATCGATAAAGCAAATGATATCGCCAAAAACCTCGGTATTCGCGTTTCTATAGGTTGCTATGCAGGCCTCACTGGCCCAACCCTTGAAACACCCTCTGAATACAAATATGTGCGGGCCATCGGAGCCGATGCCGTTGGTATGTCTACTGTACCAGAGGTCATTGTTGCGCGCCATATGAGTATCCCTTGTTTTGCCATATCGATTATTACTGACCTTGGTGTGCCTGGTAAAATCAAAAAAGTGAGTGTCCAGGATGTTATTGAGGTAGCGAGCCGACAAGAACCGAAAATGACACAAATCATGAAAGAACTCATATCCAGCATCTAAACAAATACCAAACATGGAACAGACGTTAAGAGATCGCTATGAGGTTGTGATCGGACTAGAAGTCCATGCACAATTGCTTACCCAAACTAAGGCCTATTCGTCGGATCTCAATTCTTATGGTTCCGCACCAAATACAAACATTAGCGCCATTACACTCGGGCATCCTGGCACCTTGCCCGTCATGAATAAAAAAACCATTGATTTCGCCATCAGACTTGGGCTTGCCTGTGGCTGTCAAATTGCTCCTCAACAGCACTTTGCCCGTAAAAACTATTTTTATCCAGATCTTCCAAAAGGCTATCAAATTACACAAGATACCACTCCAATATGCACCGGTGGTCAGATTTTAATACGCACCGAAGACGGTGGACAAAAATCAATTGGCCTGACTAGAATCCATATGGAAGAAGATGCTGGCAAAAGCATACACGATGTCGATGTTTACGATACCCTCGTTGACCTCAACCGCGCTGGCACTCCCCTTTTAGAAATTGTCTCAGAACCAGATATCCGCTCTTCTAGTGAGGCATACAATTATCTGACAGAAGTTCGCAAACTACTCCGATATCTCGATATCTGCGATGGCAACATGGAAGAAGGCTCGATGCGTTGCGATGCCAATGTCTCGGTTCGACTTGTTGGCGCCAAAGATTTTGGAACCAAGGTAGAAGTTAAAAACATGAACTCGATACGCAATGTTCAACGTGCTATTGAGTTTGAAATCACACGACAAATTGAAGCACTAGAGAGTGGTGAAGTGCTCACCCAAGAAACCAGAGCTTTCGACGCACTCAAAGGCAGTACTATTTCTATGCGAACCAAAGAAGCCGCCAACGACTACCGCTACTTCCCAGAACCAGACCTACCGCCAATAACAGTGAGTTCGGATCAAATTGCGGCTATTGCCAAAGATATGCCAGCGCTACCGCAAGCATTGTTTGAGCGTTACACCAAAAGCTATGGTCTGAGTGACTACGATGCCTATAATATCACCGATCAAAAAGGTCTAGCGAGCTATTACGAGGACCTCATCAGTCATACATCCAACTACAAAGCAGCTGCCAATTGGCTCATGGGAGAGATCAAATCCTATTTAAATGAACAAGGGGTTGATATCACCGCTTTTCCAATAAATGCAGCGCGCATCGCTGACTTAATTGCACTGATCGATCAAGGTAAGGTATCGAACTCTGTAGCTGCACAAAAATTGTTTCCGACGCTTTTTCAGAGCTCAGAAACCCCTCTAGAAATTGCTGAAAGGCTGAATTTAATCCAGAGTTCAGATAGTTCGGTCATTGAAGGGTTTATTGCGCAAGTCATCGCACAAAATACCGCTGAGGTCGAGCGTTATCGCAATGGAGAAAAACAACTCATTGGTTTTTTTATGGGGCAACTTATGAAGGTTTCTGGTGGAAAAGCCGACCCAAAAGCCTCCAATTTGCTCCTTCGTCAAAAATTAGAGGTCTAATGAAAAAGCAAGCCTGGACACGCCAACAAATCGCAATAACTGCAGGGGTTTTACTCGGCATTCTTAGTATCATTTGGTGGGTTTCACGCAGCGAAATCGAAAAAAATGGTCTAGAAGAAAACCTTTATATAAGCGGTCAAATATCGGGTGCAGGAGGTTTGCAACTCTTTCTAGAGGCACCTAGTGACCGCGGAATTATCTCCGTAGCTCAGACCGAAATAGATGAAGATGGCCATTTTGAATTCCCAGCTAATATACCCGGATTAGGTATTTACAATCTGCGTATTTCTGACCTTAACGGCAGTACGCTTTGGTTGCCATTACAACCAAAAGATGAACTCACCCTCAATTGTCGCCTGCAAGATTTCAGTTATCAACCAGGACTGAAGGGCGTATCATGGAGCAAATCCTACGCCAAACTCCTTTTAGAAACCAAAAAATTCGAAAACAAACAACAAGCGCTGCAAGCTAACACCCAGGGTCTTACCCAAGAACAAATTAGCAACAGTTATCAAAAGGCAAAAAAAGCATACGAACAATTCTGTTCAAACGCCATCTTACAAGACCTCAAGAGTCCTTTAAATATCCTGCTGAGCATGAATTTGATGCCTACTACTGGTTTTGAAGACTGGGACGCCACACATTTACAAACACTTGCCAAACTCAGTAGCGCATATGCAAAACATTACGCTGGTCAAAAACCTAGTGAAAATATGCAGGCGCAATACACACAAATTGAAGATGCTTTTTTTGCATATACGCAAATGACCAATGGCACTATGCTTGCCCCTGAAATTTCATTGCCAGACCCAAATGGAAAACTGATCAACTTAAGCTCTTTAAGAGGCAAATACGTACTCATTGACTTTTGGGCTTCTTGGTGCGGGCCATGTAAAAGCGAAATGCCGAATGTAATTGCAGCCTATAACCGATACAAGAATAAAGGATTTAATGTCTTTAGTGTTTCTTTAGACGAAGATAAAAACAAGTGGCTAGAGGGTATTCAATCACTAGCTATGCCCTGGCCGTATCAAGTCAATGAAAATAAAGGATGGAATTCTGAATTACCCCAACTGTATCAATTCGATGGAATACCCTATACCGTATTGATCAATCCTGAAGGTAAAATTATCGGAACCAATCTTCGCGGTCAAAAACTTCTCGATAAATTGGCTCAAATATTCAATTAAAATGAAACTACTTTTCTTTTGTTTATTAGTCCCAATCCTTGGCTTTAGTCAAGGGCAAGTCTTTAAAATTAGTGGGCAAATCTTCGCGAGCGGAGCCGACTCCATTTATTTATCACAACAATTCGGCACTACTTTTAAAAATTATATGTCAAGTCCGCTCGGTGAGAATGGCTCTTTTGAACTAAAAGGGATCCTGGGCGGTCCAGATTACTACCTATTGCGTATAGGTCAAAACAATCTCAATGTAGTGATCAGAGATACCACACCTATCCAAATTTTTGGCGACGGTCGCAATTTGCTTCAGTTTTGCAACTTTGTTAATTCAGAGGAATCCAGACAAATGCATGAATATATTGTTTTGACTACCAATTGGCGCTTCAAAGCTGACTCCGCCCTCAATGCAATCAAATTAGATCCGTCTAAAGAAGCGGACATCAATACCTACATGACCCAAGAATACAGCAAATATCAGACAGCTATACAAAGTTTTTTAGGGCAATACGGCAACTCGGCAGCACTCATTATGCCGCTAAGTAGCATACAGCTTGAGCAAGATTTTGAATCCTATGAAAAACTCATTCTACCGCTTTACCAGAGCTTTAACCAGAGTGCCATTGTGCAAAATATGTACAAAAATTACCTGACAGAAAAACAAGCAAGGGATGCGGCAAATCCGTTCGCTAGAGGAAAGACTGTTCCAGATTTCGAAGAACTGCGCGTAGATGGCAAAAAGAAAATGAAATTATCTGAGCTCAAAGGACAAGTTGTGTTGCTCGACTTTTGGGCCTCTTGGTGTGGCCCATGTAGAGCTGAAAATCCGAATGTAGTTAAGAACTACCAAAAATACAAAGATGCAGGTTTTACTGTCATGAGCGTTTCCTTAGACTCCAACAAAGACAAATGGTTGGCAGCAATTGCAGCAGATCAGTTAAGTTGGCCAAACCACGTAAGTGACCTAGGAGGATGGCAAAGTAAGGTAGCTCAACTATACGGGGTTAACTCTATTCCTTTCACCGTCTTGCTCGATAAAGAAGGACGCGTTATTGCCACCAATCTCAGAGGCGCTGCCCTCGAGCAAACACTACAACAACTCTTCGGGTTTTAATGGCTGCAGATGGTCAATACCTCTATTTTGCCTCTGACTTACATCTAGGAGCACCAAACGCGCTTCAAAGTATTCAGAGAGAGAAGGCGTTCATTACTTGGCTCAATTACATTCAACCCACAGCAAAAGCAATCTACTTACTGGGTGATGTTTTTGACTTTTGGTTTGAGTACAAAACTGTGGTTCCAAAAGGCTACACTCGTTTGTTTGGCAAATTAGCTGAGCTCTCTGACACCGGTATTGAAATCCATTTTTTCAAAGGGAATCACGACATGTGGGTTTTAGACTACTTTGAGAAAGAACTCGGTTTGCAAATCCATAGCAATGAACTTACTTTTGAGTGGGCAAACAAGCGTTTTTATCTGCATCATGGAGATGGTTTAGGACCTGGAGATTACAAGTATAAATTTCTTAAACAGATTTTCAGAAGTCCCATTTGCCAATGGTTATTTGCCCGTTTACATCCAAATTTTGGTATTCAATTGGCAAGCATTTTATCAAAAAGAAGTCGGGCTAATGGTGGTGCAAAAGATATCATATATAAGGGGCCGCAACAAGAATGGCTTTATAAATATGTTCAAGAAATGGAGTCAAATCAGCACCATGATTTCTACCTATTTGGTCATCGCCACCTCCCTTTATTTTTACCCCACCAAAACACGTTGTATGTCAATACTGGAGATTGGCTGAAGTATCAAACCTTTGCCCGATTTGACAACAATCAATTAGCGCTTTTACAGTGGATAGACAACGAAGTCCGACCATACAATGCCGACTGAATTAAGAGCAAAGTGGGCTAATATCGGGCTTGAAACGCTCCCGGCTCTTGCACAAGACATTTGGAGTCACCTACCAGCACCGTGCATTTTGACACTCCAGGCTGAAATGGGTAGTGGCAAAACGACCCTAGTAAGAAATCTACTTGAAGAAGCAAGAACGGAACACTTTCAAGGTTCTCCAACCTTCGCTATTATGAATACCTATGACAGTAAAACCAAAGGACAAATTTATCATTTAGACTGCTATCGTATTGAAAATGAACAAGAAGTTCTACATTTGGGCTTGGAGGATTTACTCGATTCCACTGCTTACATTTTTATTGAATGGCCAGAAAAAATCCAAACATTTATTCCAAAACCCCACTTTAGGCTGTATATTCGTATTGAATCTGACCTAAGTCGAGAAATGACCCTTTATTATGACTACTGATCCACACTTACTCAAAACACTCATCCAACAAGGTGCTTTGTTGCCTAAAGAGGATTTACTAGAAGTGCGTCGTAAAAAAGGAAAACTCCTCATTGGTATTCCAAAAGAAACTTCATTTCAAGAAAGAAGAGTCGCCTTGGTACCCGAAGCAGTAGGCTTACTGGTTGCCAATGGACACGATGTGCTCATTGAAAGTAAAGCTGGTGAAGGCGCACATTTTACAGACAATGAATACAGCGAAGCCGGAGCCCAAATAATATATGATCGTCAGGCCATTTATCAGTCAGCTATTATTTTAAAAGTAGCTCCACCCTCAGAAGAAGAAATTTCTTTTATGCCTGGAAATCAGACATTTATTTCTGCGCTGCAGCTGGCTACCCAACCCAAAGAAATATTAAAACAACTCAGCACCAAAAAAATTACTGCTATCGCCTGGGACTACATCCGAGACGAAGAAGGTGTTTTTTCTATTGTGCGCACAATGAGTGAAATCGCCGGAACCACCTCCGTTTTAGTTGCAGGAGAGCTCTTGTCTTCTTTTTCAGAGGGTAAAGGTCTCATGTTAGGCGGTATTGCAGGTGTACAACCAACAGAAATAGTCGTTCTCGGCGCAGGAACAGTTGGTGAATTTGCTACCCGTGCGGCCCTTGGCCTTGGTGCGTCAGTGAAAATTTTCGATAATTCTCTATCGAGATTACGACGACTTCAGAACGATATTGGGCAGCGCGCTTTTACCTCCATTATACAACCTAAGGTACTAGCCAAGGCTGTAAGAAGAGCGGATATCGTCATAGGTGCGCTGCGCTCTACCATAGGCCGTACACCTTGCGTTGTAACAGAAGAAATGATTGCACAAATGAAACCCGGATCAGTTGTTTTAGATATCAGTATTGACCAAGGAGGATGTTTTGAAACTTCGCGGATAACCAATCATAGCGAACCCACCTTCATTAAGCATGGCGTGACCCACTATTGTGTTCCAAACATCGCATCAAGAGTTTCAAGAACAGCTTCTTTTGCACTTTCCAATACACTTTCTCCCTTGCTCTTAGAAATGGGCGAACGCGGAGGTGTAGCCGATCTCATTCGCAGCCATTCAGGCTTTAGAAATGGCGTTTACATGTTTCGAGGTATTTTGACCAACGAAGTACTCGGTAAAGTTTTTGATTTACAATACAAAGACATCCACCTTATTTTACCTGGAATCTAATGTCTCTCCTGCGCGCGCTAAATTTGCCAAAGGCTCCACTTAAATTAAGTAGTCGTGCAGGGCGCATTTTTGTCAATTGCCTTGTTCGAAAAAAAGCAATCATCCTCACTCCTGAAGAATGGGTAAGACAACATTTAATTGCCTATTTGCATTTAAACCAAGGTTATCCTTTTGAAAAAATTGCCGTTGAAAAGCAAGTTCAATATGAAGGTTTCACCCGGCGCTGGGATATCGTTGTCTATAACCAACATTTTGAACCCGAAATTTTAGTAGAGTGCAAAGCGCCTGAGGTTAAGCTCTCGCACGAAGTATTTATACAAATTTCTACTTATCAAAAAATGCTAGGCGCGAACTATCTTATATTGAGTAATGGAGACACCCACTTGATTTACGCCGTAGATCAGCAAGAACAGCGTTTGACTACAATGAAAGAATTTCCTAGATCAAGCTAAAAGTACTTCCTAATTTTGAATAAAATTAAGCGCTCCAGCCTTCATGCGTTGATAATTTTTGGATAAATACGCCAATTGAATACGAAATAAATCAAAAGCAGATTCCGTTTCTGGACTAATTTCTTGCTTTTTCATTTTAAGCTGTAGCTTCATAAACATGGCGTGTAGCAATACCTCTACATCGTGACGATTGACCATATTAGACTTCGTTTTAAAGGCGTTCAACGCATCTTGGGCGTGCTCGCACAATCCTCTATACTTTTCGTCATTTAGAACCGTCAGTAAAGTATTGTGCAGATAAATTAACTCCAATAAGATTTCATCTACGTGGTCAATATGCCCCTCCTTTTGTAATCCGCGTTGGCTCATTTCAGTGACCAATTCTTGGTACCATGAAAGTTGATAGCTCAACTGCTCAGCATCTGAAAATGAAGGAGCCAAAAGCTCGTGTTGGATGCGTGAAATATCGAGGTCTAGGGTGCGTACCAGCGCCTCTAGCTGAAAAATATAGAGCAAGTACTCTGCAACGTTTTCGGTTTGTAGTTTTGGATTTGGGCGCATGGGTCTTAACGATCTTTTTCTATTTGGGCTTGATTCTCGTTCAAGAAATTGATAAATGCATCAGTGACATCCATTTCTTTATTAATGAAGTTAATTTGTCCTCCTTGTCCTTGTATCAATAAAATATCGATGTTGTGTTGCTCGCAATACTTCTTGCCCCACAACTCGACTTTTTTATTGATCGCTTCTAGGGATTTAAAGGTTTGCTCTTCGATGCGTTGGCCTTCCTTTTGCTGGAACTGCATTAATTCATTTTGCATTTGTTGTGCCTTTTGCTGAACCATCGCAATTTCGTTCTGAGAGAGCAGTCCAGAACGTGCCTCTTGATCTTTTTTGATGATGTAATCTTCGTACGCTTTGTTGCGTCTTTTAAGTTCGTTTTCGAAGCGTTTTTGATTTTTCTCAGCAAGGGCTTCTTCGCGCTTGAAATACACAAAATACTTTTTTAGGCTATCATTGGCATAATAGGCAATTTTTAGCCCATCTGTACGGGTGGTCGGGACTTTTGGAGTTGTGTCCCTCTTTGAAGGTTTGGGTGCCGAACACGCCATTAAAAAACACAAAAGACAAAGTGAAAGAATTGATTTAGTCATGATGTAACGTATGAAGTAGTTGGATCCAGCGCTCGCGCATGCGCACAAAATCGTGTAAACAGGCTGAATAAAACGCAGGACTTAGTTGTTGTTCAAGTTGTTGAATATCTGAAAGGTCTGAAACTGGAACTTTGAAGTGCTGCTCGTAGTCGTCGAGGGTAATACTGAGCATGTATTTATCATTGTATTGATGAAGCGAGACTAAAAAATGCTCGTGGGGAATTTGACGGACCAAACGCATTTTACAAATATAATTCTTTTCTACTAAGCCTTAGAGAATGATAGAAATCGATTGATTAGAATATTTTTTTTGAAAAAGTAGGCAGTTTTTCATTTTTATTCTAATTTCGAAGCAAGAACATAAAGTATTTACCTAAATCTGTGTTGTTTATCTTAAATTATGATAAGTATTTTTGTTGCCAAACTTGATTTTGGTGTCAGCAATCAGGAGTTGCGCCAACTTTTTGAAAACTACGGTACGGTACTCAAAGCCACTGTAGCTACCGACCGTGAAACAGGTAAACCACGCGGATTCGCCTTTGTTGAAATGGCGGATAGTTCAGAGGCCCAACGTGCCATTCAAGCACTGGACGGTCACATCATTAACGGTCGTGCACTCGCAGTAAAAGAAGCGGAGCAGCGCACAGACAACCGACCAAATCCAAGACCCTCTTACCCACCAAGAGAAAATGCTCCAACACGAAGTACTGATGCAGTAGCGCCACGTACAGATGTGCGTGCATTAGACGGAGACTACAGTAGCCCCGTATCTTCATTTATTTTGCCGAAAGTAGAGCCGCGCAAAAAAACCAAAGACAAAGAGCGCAAAGTCGAAGAAGACAATCGCACGAAAAAACCAAAAATGGATGCCTATAAAAAAAGCGGCAAAAATCCGCGGTTTTTTGACGAAGACGAAGACGACCTAGACGATGATTTGCTCAATTACAAAAAGCCAGACGAAGACGATTTCCTTGACGAAGACGAAGACGAAGACGATTTCTAAGAACTGTCAGGTGCACAATTCAGCGATTACGCTTAACTTTGCACGACATGGATGTTTCTTACGCTAGTCAACTCAAACACCCCGTATTTAAGGTCTTAACCCAATACGCAACCGCGCAACAGCTAGACGTTTATGTCATTGGTGGTTGGGTTCGCGACCTGCTGATGGATCAACCTAGTAAGGATATCGATATTTTAGTACTCGGCGATGGACCCGCACTCGCAAAAGCAAGCGCAGCACTCTTAAAGGTAAAAAAAGTCAATATTTTTAAAAACTTTGGCACTGCGCATTTCAAATACAAAGACCTCGACATCGAATTTGTTGGTGCAAGAAAAGAATCTTACAGTCCGCAATCACGCAAACCAACAACCGCAGCTGGCTCTCTCCAAGACGACCAAAACAGAAGAGATTTTACTATTAACACCATGGCAATAAGCCTGAGGCAAGAAACCTTAGGCCAACTAATAGATCCCTTCAATGGGCAAGCAGACCTAGAAGCAGGTATTATTCGAACGCCGCTTGACCCACATATTACATTTAGTGACGATCCACTTAGAATGCTAAGAGCTATTCGCTTTGCGACACGTTTAGACTTTCAAATTACGGCAACTTGCTTAGAAGCGATGAAAGCCAATGCCCAAAGACTAGAAATTCTATCCCAAGAGCGCATCACCGATGAAATCAATAAAATCATCCTGACAAGGCAACCTTCTAGAGGCTTTAAATTAATGCAAGCAACTGGAATGTTAGCCTATTTTTTTGAAGAATTATTGGCACTGCAAGGTATAGAAACGCGCGACGGAAAAGCGCACAAAGATAACTTTTTACATACGCTAGAGGTACTCGATAATGTTGCGCAGCATACCAACAATTTATGGTTGCGCTGGGCTGCAATTCTGCACGATATTGCAAAAGCACCCACCAAGCGCTTTGATCCGGAAGTGGGCTGGACCTTCCACGGCCATGAAGAACTCGGTTCCAAAATGGTACCAAAGTTATTCAAGCGCTTGCGCCTACCGCTCGATCAACAAATGAAATATGTTCAAAAGTTAGTAAAATTGCATTTGCGCCCTATTGCTTTGGTTAAAGGATCCGTTACCGACGCCGCCATTCGAAGACTTTTAAATGAAGCCGGTGACGACATCGAAGACCTCATGTTACTCTGCAATGCAGATATTACGAGTAAAAATGAATTCAAAGTAAAGCGCTACAGACAAAATTTTGAACTTGTTTCCGAAAAACTCAAAATTGTCGAAGAAAAAGACCGGGTCCGTAATTTTCAGCCTCCAGTGACTGGACAATTGATCATGGACACTTTTCAAATTGGCCCATGTTCGGCAATCGGCACCATCAAAACACACATTAAAGATGCCATTTTAGAGGGGCAAATTGCCAATGATTTTCAGGAAGCATATGCCGAAATGCTGCGTTTTGGTGCAGAACTTGGTTTAAAAGCCATTGACGCAACAACAAAGCCTGAATAATACTTATCTTTATCGGAAATCCAAACTCATGCCTGGTTTAAAATTTCGCGTATTACTCGACAGCGACAAAAACGAAGAAGTCTTTCGAGATATCATCATTTCAAATGAAGCTGATTTTGAAACCTTTTACCATGCCATCATGTCGGCATTCGGATTTAATGGTGACCAAATGGCAAGTTTTTACGTCTCCAACGACAACTGGGACAAAGGTCATGAGCTTTCTCTTATCGATATGTCTTACGACGACGACGCCATAGATGAACCTGCGTCGGTGATGAAACAGGCCCGTATTCAAGATTTTTTAACTGAACCTGACCAACGCTACATTCTTGTCTATGATTTTATGCGCATGTGGATTTTTCTAATCGAGCTCATTGCCTACGAAAAGGACACACCAGAAGCTCCTATTTTGGCCTTTGCAATAGGTAAAGCACCTCAAGAAAGCACCAAGTCAATGCTCGATGAAAATTTATTTGGACCCGAAAGCCAATTGGCCGATACCGATGAAGAAGAGGACGAATTCGGTTTTCAAGATTTTGACGACGACTATGCCGACGACGACCTCAACGATTACAGCGAATATGAATACTAATCAACCTATCGAAAATGGCGATCCAATTGGTCAGGCCATACTAGACTACGCGCAGTCGAAAAAACCTTTTGACATCATTGTCAGTTCGGATCTTTGCGATGACGACATCATTCCTATCGAAGTACTTTTTCGCAAGGAAGAACAAATGCCCGAACTCGAACTAATGGCACTAGACCAATGTAAGGGACATGTATTGGATATCGGTGCAGGAGCTGGTGTGCATGCCCTTGCCCTGCAAGACCGCGGCCAACGTGTAAATGCTATTGATACGTCAGCAGGTGCAGTTGCATACATGAAACTCAATGGAATTAGTGCCGAACAGATCGATTTCTATGCGCTCAAGCCACAAATCCAATACGACACTATTTTGTCTCTTATGAATGGTCTAGGATTAGCTCAAAATTTAGAAAACCTACCTGTTTTTTTAAAAAAAATTCATGCGCTTCTTCTACCTGGAGGTCGATTTGTAGCTGACTCCACAGATGTAAAATACCTCTATGAAGACGAAGACGGAGGTTATTGGTTAGATTTAAATTCAGCCTATTACGGAAACTTTCAATTTCAAATGCACTACAAAAAAATCAGTGGCCCTACTTTCGACTGGTTGTATGTCGATTACGACACCCTTCACGAGCATGCAACGGCCTGCGGCTTTAAATGTCGACGTGCCTACACTATTGAAGAAAATTATTTAGCTGTTTTGGAAAAAATATGAAGTCCTTTTTCTTGATATTAAGCGTTATTTGCTTAATGAGCTCTTGTGGCTATTCAAAAACGGAACGCTCGGCATTTGAAAAACAGATAAAGGCCTACAACAAAAAATACAATTTGGGCCTGAAACCTACCGGTAGTGGCTTGTATTTAAAAATAGACTCCCTTGGTGCAGGCCGCAACATTCAAATACAAGATAGCGTTTGGGTAAGTTACTCCCTCAAATTATTGTCGGGCAAAATTATTGAAGTCCAAGATCAACCCATTGGGCTTCCACTCGCCGGTCTTATAAAAGGTTGGCAAGAAGCCCTTTTTGGTCTGCCGGTAGGGAGTCACTTGAAATGTATGATTCCTCCGCAACTTGGATATGGTCAGAGTGGAACAGATCAAATTGGAAAAGATAAAATCCTATATTTTAAAATGAAGGTAGTTGCTGCCAAATAAATGCTTATTTTTGACACGCAAAAAAAGAAGATATTATGAGCGTATTGGTCAATAAAAACTCCAAAGTAATAGTACAAGGTTTCACTGGCAGCGAAGGCACCTTTCATGCCAGTCAAATGATCGAATTTGGCACCAATCTAGTTGGTGGCGTCACGCCTGGAAAAGGCGGATCTACGCACTTAGAAAGACCCGTTTTTAATACCGTTGCAGACGCAGTTACTCAAACAGGCGCAGATACCTCCATCATTTTTGTTCCACCTGCCTTTGCAGCCGATGCCATTATGGAAGCGGCCCAAGCTGGTATTAAAGTGATTGTTTGTATTACCGAAGGTATTCCTGTGAATGACATGGTCAAGGCCAAAGAATACATCAAAGCCTTTGATACCCGTTTAATAGGGCCAAACTGTCCGGGTGTAATTACTGCCGGCGAAGCCAAAGTAGGCATCATGCCAGGCTTCGTGTTTAAAAAAGGAAAGATCGGTATTGTGTCAAAATCAGGAACATTGACCTACGAGGCTGCTGACCAAGTTGCCAAAGCAGGAATGGGTATTACCACTGCTATCGGTATTGGTGGAGACCCAATCATTGGTACCACAACCCGAGAGGCTGTAGAACTCCTCATGAATGACCCTGAAACTGAAGGAATCGTCATGATTGGAGAAATTGGCGGCAACCTTGAAGCAATTGCAGCACGTTGGATCAAAGAAAATGGAACCAAACCAGTGGTTGGTTTTATTGCCGGAGAAACCGCTCCAAAAGGACGCACAATGGGACACGCCGGAGCAATTGTTGGCGGTGCAGATGACACTGCAGAGGCCAAAAAACGTATTATGCGCGAATGTGGTATCCACGTGGTTGACTCTCCTGCGCAAATCGGGTCAAAAATGGCTGAAGTACTTGCCCTGTAAGCAAAATTAATTCCAGAAATCCCAGGTAAGGCCTAACCTAATTTGTGTGGTTGGATACGGAATACCTTTATACAAACTTGCCGTCGGGTCTATAAATCCAAGTAAGTTATTTGCCTGCACAAAAAATCTGAAGGTCTTCACTTCTAATACAATATCTATTTTTGCATTCACAATTCGATGAAGCAAATCCGTTGTAGCACTTTGGTAGTATTGCCAATCTATGGTTTCTAAAAATGGTAAATAGGCCATTCGGCTGAAAGTACCCCCATACATTGCCTGAACTGTTGCAGCAGCAAGTAGTTTGAGTTGTTTATTCTTGAAAACTCCACCCTTCCACTGCAAACGCAAATCTGAGGTCAAAGGCGGTAGTACATGCTGATCAGCTAATTGCCAGCCAATGTAAGTCGTTTGAGTTGAAATTTCCAAAGATTTACTTTCATAGGCTAGGCCTAAGCCAATTTGCACTGCGCTCTGGGGCCCAGTTAGCTGCCAATCCATCTCTTGGCTATTAAAACGGTAGACTTGTTTATTGCGCATCAAAGACAGCGCATAATTACTCTTAAATGAACCAATAGGTATTGCCAAATTCGTGGCAATTAACATACTTTGTTGTAATTGAGGTTGATCAACTTGATAACTCGTAAGATTACTCAAATAAGTACGCTGCAGAAGTTCAGGCCATCCGCGCAAGAAAAGATGCTGAACGTGTAAAATACCGAAAGGCAATTCCGTCATTAAACGTGTATCAGTGTTGATACCATTGCCTGCACCGTAGAAATTAAGTGTGCTGTGGTGATTCAAATAACTTTTATTGAATTGATACTGTAGCGTATTCACAACGTTTAATTCTGTCGTGTCGTAACGCAATTGGGTGTCTTGCCAAGAAAGCCTTCGAAAAGCCAAGGCTGAGCTTAAAAATAGCCTATTTTGAACATACGCTAAACCCAATTGATGGTCCCAGATTTGGGTGGCAAAAACATCTCGACAGGAGTCAGGACTGAAATTAAGTTGGGTGTAAAATAGTTCCAGAGAATCTGTTTCTTCATAACGACGGATTTGACTATGGTAGGAATGCTTGGTGATGAGTCGCAATCCAGCAATACTGTCTGCATTTAAAAAGTAGGCGGCCTCTATTTTAGCACGGTATCCATTCTGAAAACTATAGGCATTGGTCTTGACAACTGGGAGAAGTTCTGAAGAAAAAATTCCAACCTGAGACCAACTAGCTAGTCCACTAGACCACTGCCGGTCATGGCTGACATTTGCAAATGTAGCGCCCAACTGATAGCGTTTAGCAAAGTGAACGACTTGCAAGTCTAGCGCACTAAAGCGCAAATCACTCGCTCTTAAAAAGCCTGTTTGTTGGTGACGGTCATAGCGCAGGTTTAAGAGTGTATGTTTTGCAAATTGTTGCTCGTAGTCTAAGCGCAAGCGCTGCGAACCTTGTGCGCCAAAACCGTAAGCAAAACCCAAATGTGGCAAGGCGCTAAAAACGAGTCTTCGCTCGCGAAGAACCGTTGGTGAAAGTGGTGCAATTCCCGGTTTGAAAATAGTCCAGAGATCGGGGCTTGATTGCCCGGTACCAATAAAAAAAGGAGAGGAGAATCCTTCCATGAATTGCAATAAAGAGTCTGCAGTACCCAATACGCGTTCATGAGCGCGCAGTGTATCGGGTGCAACCAGAAGTTGAGACCGAGCACTGAAGGCAAGGCAACAGGTAATGAATAGCGGTAAAGTCAAGCGCATGTTGCAAACTTACTAAAAAAAGAAGGGCCACCCCATTGAGGTAGCCCTAAGCATTCGATAAAGCGATAAACTTATAGTGCGTTGATTCGCAACTGCAAGCCGGATTTCAAATTTGCTGCTTTGTTCTTGTGAATGATGTTGCGTTTAGCTAGTTTGTCTAACATAGCAACAACAGCAGGAAACAAACCTTCGGCTTCTTTGCGGTCTTTGGTTGCACGCAATTTACGCATTGCATTACGTGTGGTTTTGTGCTGGTATTTATTCAATACGCGCTTAGTTTCATTGGAACGAATGCGCTTGATGGATGATTTATGGTTTGCCATAGCTGTTTTTATTAATAATCTCGTTAAAAAATGCAGCCCATAGGAGAATCGAACTCCTGTTTCAAGGATGAAAACCTTGCGTCCTAACCACTAGACGAATGGGCCAAAATGTCAAAACCCCAGAATTTGGGATTGCAAATATACTAGGAATTTCTTGAAGCGCAAGGGAGCCACCCATTTTTTTAAGAAAAATCTGCCTGGTCTGAACTCATTTTGAAGCCCAAGCGTTTTCCCGTTTTTAGCTTTAATTGTTCGCCCATCATAAATATCTGACCTACACTGATATTATCCATGTATTCAAATGGTGGAATATAGAGGTCAAATTGCAAGGCATAAGCAAAGGCCATTTGTGCAATTAATTGTAAAAGCTGCTCGGAAAGCAACATGTGCTCAGGATCGTTGAAAGTTGCACCCAAAGACCCTTTTCCTTCAATGAAAAAATGACGTTCGTGATTGACAAAAATACGGGCAATTAAATTTCCGACATCGTCAAGACGATTTTGCTGCATGGATTCTGCCAAAAAATTATAAACATGGATGGTGCCAAAATAACCATTATTGGAGTTGGCTTTGAAATATGCCGTGCCCCACAAAGGATTGTTGTCTGGCAGACGAAAAACATTATGATGCAAATTAAATACAAGCACATCACTGCCGATAAAAACATGAAACTCGTGGTCACCCCTATCTTTAACCCACAAACGCACACGCTCATCAGTTATGACCTCTTTGAGGGCTGCCATTTCAGTGTCGATCAGCGCGCGTAGTTCGCTAAATACCCTTTCGAGATCATCGGCGACATCTTGCTTGAGCGCAGATTTATGTAAGAGGATGTCAACCAGTTGCTGTCGGTTTGCTTCTATTGGGTTTTTGGTGACTTTTTTTTTCATGGCGCGGTTTTTGTTGTTAAAAATACCGCAATTGAAACATTTGGGAGCAGAAAGAAGATAAAACTTTTACGCGCATTGCTAAAAATTGTTTAATTTTGAAAAAAGCGCATTGGCGCACTGCTTCTATGAAAAAGCGCATATGGTTTATTATCAATCCCATTTCCGGAGTTCGTCGCAAAGACGATATCCCTGCGCTCATCCGTCGCTTTTTAAACCACGAAACTTACACTTTCGAAATTCAATATACCAAATATAAAGGCCATGCCATCGAAATAGCGAAAGAAGCTGTTCAGCTCGGCATAGATACGGTTTGTGCCGTAGGTGGCGACGGCTCTGTTCACGAAGTCGGTACCGCCCTTATCGGTACAAACACAAGTCTGGCCGTTATCCCAATTGGTTCAGGTAATGGTCTGGCACGCCACATGTTTATACCCCGAAACATCAAAAAAGCCATTCAAACCATCAACCTCAACCACCAAATTACAATGGATACCGTTATGGTCAATGACCAAGCATTTTTAGGTGTAGGGGGCTATGGTTTAGATGCAGTTATTGCCCAAAAATTTGATGAAGACCACAAAAGAGGTTTCTGGACCTACGTCAAGCATGGCTTTAAAGAATTTTTCCGTTACAACCCAATGAATATCTCTATTGATACAAACGGCCAAATCAAAAAGTTACCCGTTGTACTTTGTACTATTGCCAACACTTCTGAATTTGGCAATGGTTTTAAAGTGTCTCCGAAATCAGATGCCACCGACGGCAAACTCGAGCTATTCTTACTCAAACCTTTTTCTTTGTTTGGTGTTCCCAAAATGATTTTTCAGTTCTTTACGGGGCGGTCCGACCAATCTTTTTACACGGAAGTCATCTCCTTTAAAAAAGCTAAAATTTCTTTGCCAAATGGTGTAGCTCATCACGACGGCGAACCCGTTACAGTAATGCGCGAACTCAATGTACGCGTAGTGCCGCACTCCCTTCACATCATCGTAGGTCAAAAATAATGTCCAATACTTTCTCATTAGCACTCGAGCCACTCCTGGCCCAACTCTGCAAGCTCAATCCAAACACAACACCCGTTTGGGGTCAAATGCAGTCACAACGCATGGTTGAGCACCTCGCTGACGCTCTTTATATGTCTGTCGGAAAAGGAGACTTCAAAATCGAAGTGGCGGAAGACCGTATCGAACGCATGCAAGCATGGTTAGAAACTGACAAACCAATGGCCAAAGATGTTCAAGTATCTTTTGCTACGCCTGAAACCCCCTTGCGCAACGACGAACTCGAAACCGCCATAGATGAGTTTACCGATGCCTTTTTAACCTTTGAAGAATGGTACGAAGAAAACGAGCAGCGCACTGCAGTTCATCCATTTTATGGAAACCTGAACTATAATCAATGGCAGCGCCTGCACAGTAAGCATTTTGCGCATCATTTTGAACAATTCGGTTTAATTTAACTTACTTTCCGAAACGTGGCCAAGGAATAAATCTCGGCACCCGCTTTTGGTAATCTGCATAGCCCGTATATTTGGTGGCAGATAGTTCTTCTGAAAAATCAGAGCTTCCTTTGAAAAGTATCAATAGAAGTATGCAACCGCCAATAGTCCAGTTGATCCATTGACCCGTTGCATTGACACTAAACAAATAGAAAATTACCCAAATGCTTTGCTCCATTGCGTAGTTTGGATGGCGAACAATTCCCCACAAACCTGTTGAAACAAAGCCAATTTCATAAGCTTCGAGCGGTTCACCAGCTTTTATTCTGCGGTGTTTTTCTGTCTGAAAATTATACTGTTGCTGATCGGCAATAAACTCTATAACGACCGCAACGATGAAAACAAAAGACAACAACCAGTCGATTGCATTAATTTGAGGTTGTGCATTGGATGAAAGCGCGGAAAGAATGGGCACCGTAAAAGAAAAAATTAAGATATTCTGATAGGCTGAGATAAAGAAAAGATTAAAAATACCCCAAATGAATTTGTTATTAAATCCGGGGCGCTTGCGCAATTCTTCCCAACGATAATCTTCTTCACCTGCCCAAAAACGCCAAGTGTAGGCGCCTCGACGCGCAAAATTAAAGGTGAGTCTAACCCCCCAAATGGTCACTAAAATTGCCATGAGTATCATTCGCTCAGAAATTATTGGCGATAATAAAGTCATGCGCCAAACATAGTATATAGGCACGATGCTCCAAAGCTTATCTACTTGCGAATTATTTCTAGAGATTTCACCAACAAGAAAACAATAGGCAATAACCATAGCAATAGGGAAAGCCATTTGACCTAGGATTTCATACTGTAAGTCATTGGGTGTATATCCAAAATTAAAGCAAATAAATGGTGCCACCACAACGGTGAATATGAGCAATAGGATCGTTAGTAGCATATGAATATAGTTTTAGGAACCTATTAAAAATAGATAACATTAGGTTAAGCCGAATATAAGATTTTTTTTTAAGACTGAGCAAATGGAATTTTTGCTTCTCTTAAAGCCTCGATAAATAAATGCTGGCGTTTGAAAAAATACTTGCTGTAGTCTGGTGTTTGTACCCAGCACCTGCCTTTAACCTCACGACCTTCGTTAGACATTTTTTGAATTCCTACAATGGGCTCTGGCTTTTGGAGAAATCCTTTGTTCGCTTTTAATGTTGACATGATTACCTGCTCAATGCTTGCAATTTCAGCTGAATGTTCAAAAACAAAGGTCCATTCAATGCGACGCGTTACTTCCTTGGTGTAATTAATGATGGTCCCATTAGCCAGCGGCCCGTTCGGAAAAATCAAAATTTTATTATCTGAGGATTTTAAATAGGTATTGAAGATGTGAATTTCAGATACAACGCCTTGCTCACCAAGGGCCACAATATCGTCGCCCACTTTGAAAGGTTTTAAGATCAAATAGCGTTTCGATGAAGTGCATGTCGTATTTTTACTACAAAAATAGAAATGTTTAGCGAGTTCGAATATTTAGAGAAAATTGAATTACTTAGAGAAGATGGCATCGTAGATTATTACCCTCATTTTTTGCATTTAGACCAAAGCACATTTTTGTTTGAAAAAATATGTTCCGCTGAAAAATTTGACCAGAACGAAATTTTACTCTTTGGTAAAAGAGTCAAAGTACCTAGGCTTGAAGCGTATTATGCCCTGAATGGAGAAGTATATGGTTACTCAGGTCAAGCATTAACAGTGCAATTATTTCCGAACTACCTTAATGAGCTGCGTCTTCAGGTACAAGAAAAAACCAATAGTCAATTTAATGCGCTTTTGATCAATTATTACCGCGACGGGCAAGATTCAAATGGATGGCATGCCGATAATGAAAAAACACTTGGCGAAGAACCCAATATTGCATCCCTTAGCTTGGGTGCGGCGCGTCGTTTTGAATTCAAGCACATGGCAAGTGGCATGAAAAAAAATATCATTCTCGCCAACGGGAGTTTATTGCACATGCACGGGCAACTTCAAAAGCACTACAAGCATCAGCTTCCGAAAATAAAAGGTTTGCAGCAAGCACGCTTGAATTTAACCTTTCGCTGGGTCCGGCCATCTGTTTGAAATCAGTAACTTTGGGAAAATGAAACCACAAGACTATATGCAGCGCTGTCTTGATCTTGCTCTTCTTGGGCAGGGTTCTGTTTCCCCAAACCCAATGGTGGGCTGTGTCATTGTCAAAGATGACAAAATTATCGGAGAAGGGTATCATCAAAAATTTGGCGGGCCGCACGCAGAAGTAATGGCAATTGCTGCGGTTAAAGAACAACACTTACTAGAAGGAGCAACGGTTTATGTGAGCCTAGAGCCCTGCGCACACTTTGGCAAGACACCACCCTGTAGCAATTTGCTAATCGAGAAAAAAATAGCGCATGTAGTTATTGCTTGCAAAGACCCCAACCCAAAGGTTGCTGGAAAAGGCATTGAAAGACTTCAAAAAGCAGGCATCGAAGTTGAAGTTGGCATACTAAATACAGCTGCACAACAACTCAACAAGCGATTTTTTTGTTTACACCAAAAACAACGACCATACGTGGTGCTCAAGTGGGCTCAAACCAAGGATGGTTTTTTAGACCGATTGCGCACTGGCAATCAAAAAAAAATCAATTGGATTTCCTCTGAAGAATCTCGATCATTGGTACACCATTGGCGCAGTCAGGAAATGAGCATCTTGGTAGGTAAACATACAGCGCTCAACGATAACCCCTCACTTACTGTTAGAGATGTCAGCGGCAAAAATCCCATTCGAATCTTAATAGATAGTCAACTTCAGGTCCAAAACGATATTTGTCTTTTTTCGACAGATGCCCCTACCCTCATCTTCAATCGCCTTAAAAACGAGAAAAAAGAAAATATTGAATGGATAAAAATACCCGAAACTTCGACTAAGTATATCTTAGACGAGTTATATCAACGAGGTATTCACTCTGTAATGGTAGAAGGCGGAAGCCGTACACTACAGTATTTTATTATCGATAATGTTTGGGATGAAGCCTATGTACTCGTAGGAGATTTACATTTCGGAGAAGGCGTAAAAGCACCTATTCTAAATAGGGTACCGACCCATGTTCATCATTTTGGTACCGACCAAATTTATTATTTCAAAAGACGCACGTGAGAAAATCAACCATACTTTTTATTCTGCTTATCCTGTGCTTTAAAATTGCTGCTCAAGGATACCAAATTGCCGTTTTAAAATATAATGGTGGCGGAGACTACTACGCCAACCCTACCGCCCTACCCAACCTAATCAAATTCTGTAACACAGAGCTTGGAATGACTATTTCAAAAGAGGTACCCTACGTAGAGGTGGGTAGTACCGATTTATTTCAATACCCACTGGTTCACATGACCGGGCACGGTAATGTTGTATTCTCTAAAGCAGAGGCTAATAATTTACGAACCTACTTGTTGTCCGGAGGCTTTTTACACATAGATGACAATTATGGAATGGACGGCTTTGTTCGGGCCGAACTCAAAAAAGTTTTTCCTGAAGCTACGCTCACTGAACTTCCTACAGACCATCCGATTTATAAAAAGCGTTATACTTTTCCAAATGGCTTGCCAAAAATTCATGAGCATGACGGTAAAAGTCCACAAGCTTTTGGAATCGTTATGGACGGGCGCCTGGTTTGTTTGTATACCTATGAAACCGATTTATCAGATGGTTGGGAAGATCCTCAAGTACACAATGACCCGCCAGAAAAAAGGCGCCAAGCTTTACAGATGGGCGCCAATATTATTTCTTATGCCTTTTCAAATTAATGTTGATGGCCATCGTGCTCGTCATGGGGTGCGCTATTTGCATCCGTGACTTGCAACAATTCGATTTCAAATACTAAATCGGCATAGGGTGGAATAGCACCAGGCCTACCTTGTTGGCCATAGGCGTTGTAGTAAGGAATAAACAATAAAATTTTTCCTCCTTCTTGAATATAGGTTATGCCCTCTTCAAAACCTGGAATCATGCGCTGTACTTTGTATTGAAAATCCATAGGCATATTGCGATCCTTTGAAGAATCGAACTTCTTGCCACCACGTCTAAAAGTACCTGTGTAGTGGAGGCTTACTTTTTTGCCTTCTTCAACTACATTGCCCTTTCCGCTGTCTAAAATGACATATACTAAACCTGTTGGGCTTTGTTGGGCTTTGGGATGATTTTTTTTGACCTCGTTGTACATGTAAGCTTTGTAGTCGTCTTGCGACATAGCTGCAATTTTAGCTACCTCTTCTTGTTCTGCTGCATCTTGTGCTTTCCGAGCAATAAAAACAGCATCGAAGGCTGCCTGTGCATTCCATTTTTCGGCTTCTCTACCCACACGTATAATCTCTACTTTACGCATGGTGTCGTTTTGAGCTATAGCATTGACGACCTCTTGACCCGAAACTACTTGTCCAAAAACGGTATGCTTGCCATCTAGCCAAGGGGTTTCTTTGTGGGTTATAAAAAACTGAGAACCATTGGTATTGGGGCCTGAATTGGCCATAGATAAAATACCAGGTCCACTGTGTTTGAGCGTTGGATCAATTTCATCATAGAACTTATAGCCAGGGTCACCCATACCAGTACCTTGTGGGTCTCCGCCTTGAATCATAAAGTCGGCGATCACACGGTGAAAAATAAGGCCGTCGAAAAATGGTTTGGAAAATGATTGATTACCAACCTTAAAATTACCTTCAGCCAAACCAACAAAATTCCCAACGGTCATGGGTGTTTTTTTATACTCGAGATTACAGACAATTACACCTTTGTTGGTGGTAAAGCGCGCGTAAATACCATCGTCAGTTTGTTTCGTGATTTGCGCATTTAACAAACTCGTAAATGTAAAGGATAGCAATGTAAAAAATAGATTTTTCATGGGATTATTTTTCGATGTCTAATAGTTCAACTTCAAAGATCAGTACAGAAAATGGCGGGATGAGTTCGGTTGGAGAACCTGGCCCATAAGCCAATTGCTGAGGAATATAAAAACGGTACTTTGAACCCACGCTCATGAGCTGTACACCTTCGGTCCAGCCGGGAATGACGGCATTGAGTGGAAACGAGATTGGTTCTTTACGCTCTACAGAGCTATCAAAGATTTCTCCGTTGATGGTCGTGCCGGTGTAATGCACTTTTACTGTCGAACTCGCAGTTGGTTTGTCGCCTCGACCCTTTTTCAAGACTTCGTATTGTAAGCCACTGGCCGTTACTTGGATATCCTTTTTTTTCGCGTTTTCTAGTAGAAAAGCTTCCCCTTTCTCGCGATTGGCTCTCCCCGCTTCTTGGGCGGCGGCTAATGCTTCTTGATTGCCCGCCTCTTCAGCTTCTTGGCTAGCTTGCATTTTCTCTTGAAAATAGGACATGACGCATTGATTATTTGGATCTTGAATCAAGCTTTGGCGTTGCATCATAGCATCACTGAGTCCTAAGAGGAGAAGTTCAACATTCGCTTCGGGGAAATCCTTGAGCACGCTTTGTGCAATATTTTGCCCTGCAAGATAACTTACGGAGTCAATTCGGGTGTTCACTTGAGGCGTTTGTGCGTTTAAATGCGAGACTAGCAACACACTGAGTGGTAAAAAATAGTGTTTCATAGGATTTAGCGTTCGTTTCGGATATCTGAGCCCCAAAACATTTTGTTACGGATGGTATCTAAAAAATTATTGTCTTCAAATTTGATGACGTTGATCATAAATTCAGCCTTGGTGATTGTGAGCTTTTCTCCTTGTTTGATGTGTTGTGAGTGACCATCTAAGGAGAGCAAATAAGAGCGGTCTCGGCCCTCAACTTCCAAGGAAATAGGCATGTGGTCTGGAACAACAACCGGACGTACATTCAGGTTGTGCGGTGCAATAGGCGTGAGGATATGAACCTGGCAACCGGGGGTAATAATAGGGCCGCCACAACTTAAACTATAGGCTGTTGAGCCTGTAGGAGTAGCGACTATGAGGCCGTCGGCCCAGTATGTATTTAAGAACTTATCTCCGATGTACGCATGAACTTTAATCATTGAGGAGGTGTCTTTTTTCTGGAGCGTAAGTTCGTTGAGTGCAAAGTTTTCATCGGATAAGAGGTCGTTTTCAGTATGAACTCTTAACAAGGAACGATTTTGGAACTCGTAATGGCCCGCATTGAATCTTTGCAGGGTTTGGTCAATATGCGTCTTGGGGATATTTGATAAAAAACCCAAGCGACCTGTATTGATACCGAGAATTGGAATACCGGAATTACGCACAAACGAAACAGCCTTCAGAAATGTGCCATCGCCACCCAAACTAATCATGAGGTCAAAACCATTTTGCAGATCTTGAAACGTACTAAAAGTTTGGTGTGTGGTTTTCCATTGAAATTTAGTGTGGAGTTGTTGGGCTAAATCTTGCTCCAATATGGGCTCCCACCCGAGCTCAATTATTCCTTTGAGTAGGTCTTCAAAGACACTGAGGTCTTGCTTAAATACTTTTTTTGCGAATATGGCGATTCGTTTCATTACATGCTTAAATAATGCATGAGTTCTTGATAGCGGTCCTGAAGTTCATCGGTTTGCTGACTATTTTGATAACTGACAAGAACTTGGTAGTCATAGCGCTCAAAGGTACGGATAATTGCACTTAAATTATGTTGATTGATGCGTAAATTCACTTGTATTTTGGTGCTATCCGCGATATTACTCACAAATACATTTAGGATTTTAGCTTGGTTGCTTTCCACGATTTGAGCAATTTGAGCAAGCGTGTAATCGATAGCATTCATTTCTAACACCAACACTGAGCCCTCTTCGTAAAGACCGCTGGTCTCTGCCAAAAATTGTAATAATTCTTGGGCACTAATTACGCCAAGAAAATTCTCTTGTCGGTCCAGTACTGGAAGCACAGTGAGCTTAAAAAGTGCAAAATGCTGCAACAAGTCAAATAAGTGTGCATCAGCGTAAGCAAAAGGACGAGGTAAATGTTGGAAAAGTTGATCTAGGCTTTCTTCTAGGGTTGTCTGATCTAATAATTCTGATTCAGATACGAGCCCAACAAAATTGCCGTTCTTCTCAACGGCGTTGTAGTCATCGTCGAGCAGATCCGACTCGATGATTTCCAGCCCCATCGGGACAGTGCTGCCACCAAACGACTGACGGACAACGCGGATAAACACCTCGCCCGATTCG
>JALRJE010000060.1 GCA_023268965.1 Crocinitomicaceae bacterium | reverse complement strand
GACCTCACTTATGGGTTCAGCGCTGCAGTACGTACCGATTTAAAACAGTTGCGTTTTGGGCTTTGCCCAAGTGTAGGCATTAAAGTTTGGCAGTTGCATGTGCAAACGGGCATGTATGTCCTAGCCCCGTTCTATGCACTAGACAACACCTCTTTTAATGCGAATACCTTTTTTATCTCTGCCCGCTTTTTGATAGTCAAGCACAAAACAAAAAAAGGGGCCAAATAGCCCCTTTTTTGAATGTATGTGCAATACAGCTTATAAGTCAAACTTGATGCCTTGTGCCAGTGGCAAGGAGTCAGAGTAGTTGATGGTGTTAGTCTGACGACGCATGTACACTTTCCAGGCATCTGAACCAGACTCGCGGCCTCCACCTGTTTCTTTCTCTCCACCGAATGCACCACCAATTTCAGCACCTGAAGTACCGATATTTACGTTTGCAATTCCGCAATCTGAACCAGCAGCACTCAAGAATGCCTCAGATTCTTTGAGCTCGTTGGTCATGATAGCAGAAGACAATCCTTGTGGCACGCCATTTTGCATGGCAATGGCGTTGTGTACACTACCTTTATATTTCATAATATAAAGGATAGGCGCAAAAGTTTCGTGTTGTACTATGGCGAAATGATTTTCTGCCTCGATGATACAAGGTTTTACGTAGCACCCAGATTCGTAACCAGCGCCAGAAAGCACACCGCCTTCCACTAATACTTTTCCACCTTCTTTTTGTGCAGCTTCAATGGCGTTGAGGTAATTGTTGACCGCGTCTTGATCGATCAGTGGCCCAACGTGGTTATTTTGATCCAAAGGATTGCCAATGCGCAATTGCTTGTAAGCCGCTGCTAAGGCATCTTTGACTTTATCGTAGATTGTTTCGTGGATAATGATGCGACGTGTCGATGTACAGCGCTGACCAGCTGTACCAACAGCACCAAATACGGCACCCGGCACGACCATTTTGAGGTCGGCAGAAGGTGTAATGATAATGGCATTGTTGCCCCCTAATTCTAGTAAAGAACGACCCAAGCGCTGACCCACAGCGGCTCCAACAGATTTACCCATGCGGGTAGAGCCTGTTGCAGAAACTAAAGGTACTCGGGTGTCGTTGGCCATGAGTTTGCCTATTTCGCCATCGCCAATAACGAGCCCTGAAACGCCTTCTGGAACGCCGTTGGCGGCAAAAACTTCTTCGGTAATGCGTTGGCAAGCAATAGCAGTTAAAGGTGTTTTTTCAGATGGTTTCCAAACACAAACGTCGCCACAAACCCATGCCAAGGCTGTGTTCCAGTTCCAAACTGCTACTGGGAAGTTAAAGGCCGAAATAATTCCGACGATGCCGAGCGGGTGATACTGCTCATACATGCGGTGACCCGGACGCTCAGAATGCATCGTGAGGCCATAAAGCTGACGAGAAAGGCCAACTGCGAAATCACAGATATCGATCATTTCTTGAACTTCACCCAAACCTTCTTGTAAGGATTTACCCATTTCGTAAGAGACGAGTTTACCGAGTGGTTCTTTATAAAAACGAATGCGTTCAGCTAACTGACGAATGACTTCTCCGCGTTTAGGAGCGGGAACTGTTCTCCATTCTATAAAAGCGCTTTGTGCCTTTTCAATGACTTGATTATATTGTGCTTCTGTGGCCATATTCACGTGTGCAATGACCTGTGCATCTACCGGAGAAACAGAAGCAATTTTTGCACCTGTTGAAGCAATCCAGTTGGCGCCTGTAGAAGCCCCTTGATTATTTTCTTGAATACCTAATTGGCTTAGGATTTCTTTAATTTCTGCTTGGAGTGACATAAGTGTTGATTTTGAAGGCAAAGGTAGGGAATTTTTATTGTGTAACTTTGTCACATGCACGACATTCACCAAGACCCTATTTGCGCTTTAGCCACCGCTAATGGCATGGGTGCTATTGCGGTTATTCGTGTTTCGGGTAAAAATTCCAAGCAGTTGGTTTCTAAGGCCTTTTCTAAAGACCTGAGTTCCTTGCCGAGCCATACCGTTCATCTTGGTTGGATGCTTTCGGCAACCGGAGAACGTCTTGATGAAGTACTTGCCACATTGTTTGACCACGGTAAGAGTTTTACTGGCGAGGAAAGCGTTGAGTTGGCCTGCCATGGTTCGCCATACATTCAGCAACTTTTATTGCAACGCTTGGTCGAAATAGGTTGCCGTTTTGCAGAGCCAGGGGAATTTACCAAACGCGCTTTTTTAAACGGACGCCTAGACCTCTCGCAGGCCGAAGCTGTAGCTGACCTCATTGCAGCGCAGTCCAAACAAGCCCATCAAGTAGCCTTGCAGCAATTGCGCGGGCGCTTTTCTTCAGAATTACAACAACTGCGCGAACAGCTCATCAATTTTGCCGCCCTTATAGAACTCGAGCTAGACTTCGCTGAAGAAGACGTCGAGTTTGCGGACCGCAGGGCCCTTAAAAACTTGGTTGCTGACGTATTAAAAATAGTGCATCGTTTGGCGGCTTCTTTTGAATTAGGAAATGCCATCAAGAACGGTGTTCCTGTTGCAATTGTTGGCGCCCCTAATACGGGTAAAAGCACCTTACTCAATCAACTTTTAGGCGAAGATCGCGCCATTGTTTCTAACATTGCCGGAACCACACGCGATGTCATAGAAGAAGTATTAAATATTGAAGGCATCCAGTTTCGCTTGATCGACACCGCTGGCATCCGCGAAACAACCGAAACAATTGAAGCACTCGGCATAGAGCGTTCTCAACAAAAAATAGAGCAAGCAAAAATCGTCTTGTGCCTAACCGATACGAGCGACGTTCAGAACCTCCAAGAAACCCAAGTTTGGGTCGCATCTTTAAAAAATCTTCATCCAGATAAGCATATTTTATTGGTCCAAAATAAAGCTGATTTATCTCCAGCTTTACCAGTGCATTCAGGCATAGATCAATCAACAGATTTTCAAATCAGCGCGCTCAACGGAAATGGCATTCCTGCACTCAAGTCAAAACTTGTCGAACTCGTGCTCGGCGATTTCAGTATCCAAGACGAAACCATTGTTTCCAACGCACGCCATCACGCTGCGCTTCAACTAACGGCTGCTGCTCTAGAGCGCGCCCAAGAAGGGCTTCAAGGCCACACCACCGCTGACTTCATTGCCATGGATATCCGCGAAGCCATGCGCCAACTCGGCCACATCACTGGCCAAATCGATGTTGACACAGACATCCTCGGCACCATCTTCTCGAAGTTTTGTATCGGGAAGTAAACGCCGGTAAACAACGATAACAATCTATAAAAAAGCGATTTTTTGGTGTTTTGCATTCCTTTTGTTGCTCATTTGTTGCTCGGAATGATCTAAAATTACTTGTTAGAATTGGAAGGGTTGGAAAACCGGCATCATCATGGCAGTGTTTATATATCATAGGCAGGTGATAAATCAAAACCGCCCAAGGTGTTTTCGATAAGAGAGAAATTTTTTAAGTGCATATCTGCGTTACCTGTGAGGTAACTGAATAATACCAATTCTCAACCATCTCATTCAGCATTTCATTGGTGATATTTTTATAAGTTACCGTTTACATTGTGCACTAAATTATTTCTATTACTAAGAAAGAAAAAGCGTCCGGATAATTTGATAAGCTGTGAGAAGCAAACTTAGACTCGTTTAGACATTATTAAGACTATAATTCGATTTTGACATTCAATTTTAATTTAATTATGACAGTCATCCAAATAAATTACTTTTGAAAAAAAAATCTGTCAGGCAACCATTCAGTTTTTGAAGTGTATTTGGGAAAACTTAAAAATAACATGATGAAAACTTTGGGTACTCAATTTCAGCTTTTCAAAACAAAAATATTGGTTTTGTTTGCTACACTGCTAATGGGCTTTGCGGCTCAGGCGCAATTTGTTTTTTCCTATAATACCAGTTCACCAAATTTGTGTGACGGTTATGCCTTCATTGACTCGTCAAACACGATGAATTTCACGTCTGTTCTATGGTACATGAACGGCACGCTTCTTCAAAATGGAGGCAATGCCATTTTTAATCTATGCCCAGGTAACTATACGGTAAGTGCAACAGGTTCTGGTGTAACACTTACCTCTCCTTTTACCATCGGGACC
>JALRJE010000027.1 GCA_023268965.1 Crocinitomicaceae bacterium | reverse complement strand
GACTCAAAATAGCGGGAGCTTGCAAAAGATAAGCTGCATTGGTACTCAAAAACTGCGCGCGTGCATCCATGAGTGCTTTGATCCCAGGAATGCTACTGCCGCCACCAGGGCCTCCACCGGCAACAGCGGTTGTAAGGCTATTTAAAAACTGATTGTAGCTATAAAATTTGTACGGGTCGGCTTGGACAGAGGAATCGGCTAGCGCCATTAAACTTTGCGCCCATGTTTCGTATTGGCCACTTTCAAACATCTCTTGCACTATGGTGCGCAAATGTGCCATGTACATCCGTTTGTAAAGCGGATTAGCCATGATTTGTTGGATCAAAGGGTGGTTAACAGAGGTTGAGTTTGAAAAAGGATCTAAGGATGAAGGCGTAAATGCACCTGAACCAGTACCGCCAGGAAAACCGCCAAAACTCATATTGACGTCCCAAACAGTCGGTACAAAACGGCCATTTTTATCCCAACTGATATAATAATTTTGTCTGAAGGCTCCGCTATATGAATCGAGATTTACCAATACGTTGTTAAAGGCGAGCATCCAAATGGCACGATCAATATCTAGCGTAGACTCAATATTTTGAAAATCATTATTGAGTGTATTACATAGTGTTACCAAGCGGTACCATCCGTAAGTAGACTGTAATTCATAACCATTGAAATAACTAGCACTGTCTGTACCCAAATATTTCAAATCAGGGCTCGTACCTCCACCAGGGCCTGCACCACCCACCGGGTTGCACTTAAAATAGGTATCATCGGCATAATAATGTGCCTCATTGAAGTCGTCTTTGATGGATTCATTATTTGTATATACCCCTCTGTATTGACCATTGATATAAACTCTTGCAAAATTAGACCTCGGACAATCCATGTAATTTTCAAGGATTTGATAAGTGAGAATTTCTCGAATCATGGACGGATCTTTGTAGCCATTAGACAGCTTGATATCGGTAAAGCCTTGATAGTCCTGATTGGCCTTTATGGTATTTAGCTCTAAGCGCAGTGGATTTTTTTGATTGCTCGGATTATACGAACTATTCCCTTTGTAACGAACTCCGCAAGAATCAAAAGAAGTGCCATTGATTCGAATAGAATCAGCGTATATATAGGTTTCTGTAGCTTCATTGGCATCTAATTGGGCATCCCAATTGCTAAATGAAAAGAAAATTTCGATGACTTGAATGGAATCGCGTTGGTAAAAATTCTGTGCATTTAGATGAAAAAAAGCGCAGCTACACAATAATAGGAAGGGAAATAGGATGCGTTGCATAAAAATAGTTTTGTTTGAATTGGAATCAAGCCTTAATTGATTGTAAACTTTTATCTTTGAACTATGAAGTTACCCTTTTTAAGCCTATTAACCATTGGCTTGCTCTTTAATAGTTGCGCGCAAACGCCTCAAATAAAGGAACGCAAGCAAGTAGTCGATCAAATTACAACCCAATTTGAATTACAAGATTTCCTCAAAGATCACAAAGAGCTAGATGCAGCTGTAGATAAAGTCTTTGCCAATATAGACGACACCGCCATAGTTGCACAACTGATCATGCCTGCCGTTGGGCGCTTTGGGCAAGAAAAAGCAACCATAGACCAACACATCAAAAACCGCATTATCGGCGGTGTGCTCATGCTCAACGGAACCAAAGAAGGCTTTACCTCTTGGATCAAAGATTTCGAACAGCAAAATGAAAATTACGGCAACCTTCCTTTTTTGTATAGTGCCGATGCTGAACCCAGTTTGGTAAACCGTAAAATTACAGGGTCAGCGGTAGTCAAAAAGGCCAATGAAATGAAATCCATTGACGAAGTGCGTACTTGTGCGCAAACCATCTCCAAAGATCTCAACGACATCGGCATTAACTATAATTTTTCACCAGTTGTCGATATGTCGCCAAACGCTACAGTCGGTTTCAGGAGCTTTGGTGCAGTGCCTGCCAATATCATTCCTTGGTCAGGGGCGTTTATCGACGAAACACAAAAACAAGGCATTATTGCCACTGCTAAACACTTTCCCGGACACGGGTTGGTTTCTGGAGACACCCACAAATCCTTACAAGTGATCGACGGAGAACTCAAAGAAATTCAAAACTACCCGCCGCTCATTACACAGGGTGTGCTCTCCATAATGGTAGCACATATTGCCGTGCAGAACAACGCTAAATACCAAACCAACGGGCTACCCGCTACCTGTTCAAAAACCATCGTAACTGACTTACTCAAAAATGAAATGGGCTTTAAAGGCTTAATTGTGACCGACGCCATGAACATGGGCGGCGTAGTTGCCGTTCCAGAGTGCGCATATAAAGCAGTTGCTGCTGGTTGCGATATCGTCCTAATGCCTATTGACGCCAAGAAAGCACATACCGAGATTTTACAATATTACCGCAAAGATGCTTCCTTTAAAGCACAAGTAGATGCCGCAGCCAAAAAGGTGATCAGAATGAAGATTGCCCTAGGACTTATTTATAAAGCTTAAGCAAAGTAAAATTTGAGATTTTAAATCTTAACCGATGTATAAATCGATTAAGCCTTTAGGAGCTTTGATGTAGAGCTCCTTTTTTTTGCGCTCCACCTTTTGGATGAGCCCTTCAAAAATAGGTACTAGAATTTCTGTACCGTTGAAATCCAGTTGCAATAATGGATTTGCAGTCATGTCAATCACGTCTTGAACAACACCAATAGCTCCTTTATCCGTATCAAAGACCTGATAACCAATGATTTCATGGTCATAAAAAGAGCTTTGATCCAGTTCAGGAAGTATTTCTAGAGGTAAATACGCTTTTTTCTTGACCAAGCGCTGCGCAGCCTCTTCGGTTTCTATACCTTCAAATTTAACGGCTGCAAAACCTTTGTTTTTGAGCTTGAATCCTTCGATAAAAAATGGGGTGAGCTGGCCGTTGATGTCGAGATAAAGGGCATCTAAACCCTGGTAGTCGGCCGGATGTGTAACGTCTAAAAACAACGAAACTTCACCTTTAAATCCGTGAAGTTTCGCGATAAGACCTAAATAATAACAATCTTGAATTTGCATGTGCTTATTCAGCAGCAGGCTTTTCAGTTGCTTCTTCAGCAGCAGGAGCTTCTTCAGCAGTAGGAGCTTCTTCAGCTACCACTTCTTCAGCTGCAGGAGCTTCTTCAGCTACCACTTCTTCAGTTGCAGGCGCTTCTTCAGCAACTACTTCTTCAGTTGCAGGAGCTTCTTCAGCGACTACTTCCTCAGTTGCAGGAGCTTCTTCAGCGACTACCTCTTCTACTTCTGGGGTATTTTTTGCGGCTACTTCTGCAGCTTTTGCTGCGTTAGCGGCAATCTCGGCTGCAATGCGATCAGCTTTTGCTTTCTCTGCACCTTTGATTAAGCCAGTGATTTTACCTTCGATTTTTGCTTCTTTATCAGCTAACCATTGGTTAAAGCGCTCTTCTACTTGCTCTGCAGTTAATGCACCTTTTTTCACGCCGTTGAGCAAGTGATTTTTGTACAAAACTCCTTTGTAAGATAGAATAGCACGAGCAGTTTCGGACATTTCTGCTCCAGTCTGAACCCCCGGCACGACCCGCGCTGGCGCAATGCCTGGGACTGGGCGCTTTTCGCCAGCGGCACGATCCCCGCGCTTCTGTTCGGGGTGGCCGTGGGCAACGTGATCCAGGGTGTGCCCTTCCACGTCACCGACGATCTTCACACGATCTACGAGGGGGCATGGTACATCAAGTTCATCGGCCTGCTTGATCCATT
>JALRJE010000112.1 GCA_023268965.1 Crocinitomicaceae bacterium | reverse complement strand
GTAAGCCACTGTGAGCGGTGGTTGGCAAAGAAGCTCATGTCTGAGGTGCCAGTAGCAACTGCTCCTGGATTGTAGATCATTTGAGACTGCGACCAATTGGAGATGACGCGGTCGTGTTGGGCTGCAGCGCTAAAGGTGGCTGCAAGGGCTAGGGATAAGAATACGTTGCGTTTCATGTGCTTATCTAAATAAGGTAACGTTACCTTTGCGCGAACCTGAACGGCCGTCAATGGTTCGGAAATTTAAAATATAAGTGTAGGTTGCGGGGTTCATGGCTTTGCCTTTATAGGTGCCGTCCCAACCTTCATTGACATCGGTTGTTCTAAAGACTTGTTGGCCGTAACGGTTGAACACGCGTAAATCGATTTCTGCGAGTGCGCCGCCTTCTTCAAAACCGTTGCTAAAGTTGCCATCGGCATCTACGTTGGTGAGTACGCGGAAGTAGTCGTTTTCTCCGTCTTCGTTTGGTGAAAATGAGTTAGGGAGTTCTACTTTTACCAAATTGGCAAAATTAACAGTAACCAAAACGGTGTCGTAAGCAAAGCAGCCGTTCAGGCCGTATTGTATAACATAATAGGTCGTGTAAAAAGGAGTTACGGTCAGAGAGTCACCTGCGATACAAGTAGTACAGCCTGGGATGCTATCTGCCGCCACACCACTTGGGTACCACGTGAGGTTGCCACCGAATGGTGCGCCTTCTGCGTAGAGATATGCTTCTTGAAACATATCAATGGTGGTGTCTGGAATGACGACATAAGCGCCACCCAAGGTGTCTGAAATGGTACTGGTAATGCTTGGCATTGGCAATACAGTGACAAACTGGGTGATTGTACTTACTGCACCCTGACCATTCGTGGCGTTCAGCGTAATGGCAAACGGGCTGGTTGTACTTGCGGTATTGAAGCAAATTGGACCGGGGTTTTGCCCAACGAATGTGGGTGGGGTGGCGTTTTCGAAGGTCCAAAGATAGGTGAGGTCGTCGCCGGTAGAGTTATTCACTACAAAAATACAGTCTCCTTCACAAAGGATGTTGTCTGAATCTGAGATGGTGAAATTAGCGGAAGGGGCTTGTGCATAGGTCAGCCATGCAAAGCAGGAAGTTAAAATAAAGATAAAAGCTCTCATACGCTTGTTAATGTTGTACTATCATACGAAAGTACGTAAAAAAGTTTCATTTACTGCAATTCTTGCGGTGCTAACAATAGAAACAGCTCTTTTAACGCACTTACATCGTGTACTCGAAAAATACGCGCTCCCTTTGTATAAGCAAGAGCATGGAGAATACTCGTGCCATTGAGCGCCTCGTCAGGGCTACAATTTAAGCGCTTGGTAATCATAGATTTTCTGGATACGCCAACGAGTAAAGGAGCGCCTAATATGTTTAAGTGCTCTAATTTTTGAAGGAGCTCGTGATTTTCTTCGAGGTTTTTGCCAAAACCAAAACCAGGGTCAATCAGGATATCAGTGCAACCCAAAGCGAGGAGCGCAGCTTTTTTTTCAGAGAGAAAAGCGAGTGCATCACTCACTATACCTTTATTTTTCAGGTAGGAACGCCCCTCATTTTGTTGTTCGCCTCGGTTGTAGTTGAGGATGTAAGGGATTTGATGGCTAGCGACAACCTCCCAGAGGGTGGGGTCAAATTGGCCCGCTGAAATATCATTGATGAGGTCTGCGCCTTGGGCAATACCAAACTGAGCTACCGCACCGTAATAAGTATCTAAAGAAATCAATTGGCTTGGAAATTCTTTTTTGATATTTGCAATGGTGTTGCTTAAGCGATCGATTTCTTCTTGAGCGCTCATCAGCGGTGCATTGGGTCGGGTGGAATGCGCGCCAATATCTAGGATGTCGGCACCGGCATTGATCATAGCCCGGGCGCGCTCCATGATCTGTTCTTGTTCTTGAACACGGCTTTGCTCAAAGAAGGAGTCGGGTGTTATGTTCAAAATTCCCATTATCTTTGGTTGTGCAAAGTCGTGGAGCTCACCTTTTATATTCAAAAAGCGACTCCTCTGAAATGCAATACTTAGATCTTTAGCTAGACTCATGACACAAACACAAATTCAATACACAAATGTAATGACTATTTGTCGAGAGATTTTCGAAAAAAAAACACTCGACTACGGGCTCTCTTGGCGCATCTTGCGTCCGAGTTCCCTCACTGACCAACTCTTTATTAAGGCCCAACGCATCCGCACCATTCAAGAAACGGGTAAAAATTTAGTCGGAGAATCTTTTGAAGATGCCTTTCAAGCTATAGTCAATTATTGCATTATGGCCCTCATTCAAGTAAGAGAACCAGCCGGCCTTGAAGATCAAATGCAAGCCAAAGATGCGCTTTTGAAGTACAATGAAATTTCCGCCGAGGCTCAGGCACTCATGGAGCGCAAAAATCACGATTACGGCGAGGCCTGGCGAGACATGCGCGTGAGCTCCCTTACAGATCTTATTTTGTCCAAAATTCTGCGCATCAAGCAAATTGAAGACAATGCAGGCTCAACTCAAGTTTCTGAAGGCGTGGAAGGCAATTATTTTGATATGCTCAACTACAGTGTGTTTGCGCTTATTCACTTAGAAAATCGCGAAGCCTAGCAAATTGTTAAGAGGCTGTTAAAGTGCAGTCAAGATTCAAATACGCTCTTAATTTTACCTCAAAAAT
>JALRJE010000040.1 GCA_023268965.1 Crocinitomicaceae bacterium | reverse complement strand
ACAAAAATACTATCGTCAATCAATTCTAAATCTTCCAATAAAAAGTTAGATTTATCGACTCCAAGGGTCACAAAAAAAGCTAAAAGTCCCATTCCATATAGGTTTGGGACTTTTTTATTACCCACACCCCAAGCGGAGTGTCTTTTGATTAAATGTAGTTCTATACCATGTGTTTACTACATTATTAGAGAAATTCAAAAGTTAGAACTATAATGTATTGATTAAGTGTTTTTCACTTAAATTATATTTTTTTAAGTGAATTTCACCCGAATTACATAAATTTCACCTACCTTGCGCTTAATTAAATTTCACTGATAAGAATGAATATTAAGCGTTTTTCCTTGCAATTAAGTGTTTTTCACGGCAGAGCTGTTCCAGAAGATGGTGTTATTGTAGGATATGGTGCAATTATAGAAGCATATAAATTAGCGGTTCCGATACCTGAGAAATTAACTTTTATAAGTACAAAGAAAAGACAATTTGAAAATAAAGAATGGAAAGTATTTCCTTCAAGATACCTTCCAGAGGAAAATCTCTACAAGCAAATCACTTTTGCACTAAAGTATGAGGGAGTTGATCTACTTCTATTTAAAAAATTATTCGAGGTGCTCAAAAAAACAGAACTAGAAGAAATGATTCAACAGGAAATACAAGGACAGTTTAGTCGCAGAATTTGGTTCTTGTATGAGTGGCTAATGGAAACTAAATTGAACTTACCTGATCTAAAAACAGGGAATCTCGTTCCTGTTGTTGATGAAAAATTACAATATGCAATTGATGGAGTACGATCACCACGACATAAAGTAATTAATAATCTCCCTGGAAATCAAGACTTTTGTCCGCTTATTCGTAAAACAGAAAAGCTTGAGGAATATATTGAATCAAATATTCGACAAGAAAAAAGTAAGTACTTAAATAGGGTTCACAAGGATATTCTACAAAGAGCTTCCTCATTTCTACTCCTAAAAGATTCAAAAGCATCATTTTCAATTGAAGGGGAAAATCCAAGAAACAATCGTGCAGCCCGTTGGGGAATAGCAATTGGTCAGGCAGGAAAAAATGAACTTTCAATAGCAGAATTGAATCGCTTGCAACAATTGGTCATTGAAAATGACCGATTTGTCAAAATGGGAATAAGGAGTCAGCAAGGATTTATTGGAGATAGGGACCGTGAAACACAAGAGCCTATTCCGGATCATATTTCTGCGAGGTATGAAGATCTTGAAAAACTAATGGCTGGCTGGCTACAAACTCAAAAAATACTCACTGAATCGAGAATGGATCCGATATTAGTGGCCGCTAAAATTGCATTTGGTTTTGTTTTTATTCACCCTTTTGTCGATGGTAATGGGCGTTTACATCGCTATATCATTCACCATATTTTATCGCAAACAGGATATACCGAACAGGGAATCATCTTCCCAATTTCAGCTTCTATCTTAACACATATAAATGACTATGCAAAATCCTTAGAATCCTATTCACATCCAATTTTGAATTTTATTGATTGGAAGCCATCCGAGAACAAGAATGTTGAAATTTTAAATGATACCATAGATTATTACCGCTATTTTGATGCCACACGACAAGCTGAATTTCTTTTCTATTGTGTAAACGACACTTTGGTTCATATAATACCCAATGAAGTTGAATACTTAAAAAAGTATGATGCTTTCAAACAATTCCTAGACCAAAGATTTGAAATGCCCGATAATTTGATTTCTCTCATAGTTGGGTTTTTAGAACAAGGAAATGGAACACTTTCAGTACGTTCAAGAAAGATAGAATTTTCTGCATTAACACAAAAAGAAGTCGAAGAAATAGAAACTACATTTAAAGAAATCTTTGATTTATAATTTTGTGTTTTTAGCATAAATAATTCATACACGGTATAAAATATCTTTTTTACCGTTTACTCTTTTTTCAACGGTAAATGGAATTCTGACCCCCCTCCAAATCCTTATAAAAGTTAGATTTATCGACCCCAAGGGTCACGAGTAAAAACCCAACATGAAAGTGTTGGTTTTTTTGTTTAATTGTTCGCTTTAGGGTGTCATCATTATTGTTTAAATCTCAAACTCTTTGAGAACATTTTCACCTTGTTTATTGTCTATCAATAGGTTATTATATTCAAGAAACTACTGCAGAGCATGAAAATTGGAATTCCAGCTGAAATATTTCAGGATGAAAAACGCGTTGCGGCTACACCCAAAACAGTTGAGCGCCTAATTAAACAAGGTTTTGAAGTATTTGTAGAAAACAATGCGGGCAATAAGTCTGGTTTTACAAATGAAGAATATGTCACAGCAGGTGCGCATATTGTAGATACCCCCAATGAGATTTTACAGCATTCCGCTATTATTTTAAAGGTAAAAGAACCCACATTAGACGAGGTTGCACAAATACAACCTGGCACGGTACTGATCTGTTACTTACGACCTGCACACAACACCGAGCTACTCGAAAGTTTAAAAAATCAAGGCATCAGTGCTTTTGCTGTGGATATCATTCCTCGGATTACGCGCGCTCAAAAGATGGATGTGCTGTCTTCCATGGCAAATATTTCAGGTTATCGTGCGGTGATTGAGTCTGCTTTTCATTTTGGTCGCTTTCTGAACGGTCAAATTACCGCCGCTGGCAAGGTAGATCCTGCCAAGGTTTTGGTCATCGGTGCCGGTGTAGCAGGCCTCGCTGCCATTGGTGCAGCCAATTCTTTAGGTGCCATTGTTAGAGCCTTTGACACCAGAAAAGAAGTTGGAGAGCAAATTAACTCAATGGGGGCGCAATTTTTAACAATTGACATCAATGAAGACGGCGCAACCGCCACCGGATACTCCAAGGAAATGAGTGAGGAGTTCATTAAGGCGGAGATGCAACTCTTTTTGGAACAAGCTAAAGAGGTCGATATCGTTATTACTACTGCACAAATTCCGGGTAAGAAAGCCCCTTTACTTTGGTTAGATTACCACGTTGCTGCGATGAAACCAGGGTCTGTTATTGTCGATTTAGCGGCTGAAAGCGGAGGTAATTGTCAACTTACGCAAAGTGGTGAGGTGTTTACGACCGAAAACGGCGTCACGATCCTAGGTAAAATCAATCAACTCCCCAAACAAGCTTCTCAATTATATGGCACGAATTTGTGCAATTTATTAGACGATTTAGGCAAAGCGGCTGAGTTTCGTATAGACATGAGTGATCCTATTGTTTCACAAGCCATGGTTACCCATCAAGGTAAAATCAACTGGCCCCCTATTCCACTTGCCGTTGCAACAAATACAGACACTAAAAAGAAGGAAACCCAGGCCAATAAACAAGAAACACAAGCAGAAAAAGAAGAACGCTTAGCCAGCAAAAAACTGAAATCAACACTCGTTTCATTGCTTGTATTAGGCCTGCTGTTATTGATCATCGGACAAACTGCCCCAGTAGCATTCATTCAACATTTCACGGTGTTTGTCTTGGCGATATTTGTTGGGTGGCAAGTAATACACAATGTTTCTCATGCGCTGCATACGCCTTTAATGGCCGTAACCAACGCCATTAGCGGGATCATCGTTATTGGAGGCTTGCTTCAAACAAAAAATGAAATTGATAATTTATTGACTGTTTTATCATTTACGGCTGTTTTAGTGGCTAGCATCAATATAGTGGGCGGATTCGTCGTCTCGCACCGAATGTTAAAAATGTTTAAAAAATAATATGCACATCGCCAAAGAACTACAAACAGTCGCTTACTTGTTCGCAAGTATTCTATTTATTCTCAGTTTAAGTGGCTTGTCCTCGCAAGGAACAGCGAAAAGAGGCGTGCTCTACGGTATCGCAGGAATGGTGATTGCTATTGTTGCTACAATTCTCGGCGCTGGAGTCGAGGGTCATGTCTATATATTATTAGCCATTGGTATAGCCTCTGTGATCGGTTTCATCGCAGCAAGAAAGGTCGAAATGACCTCTATGCCTCAGTTGGTGGCCATACTACACAGTTTTGTCGGACTCGCTGCCGTTCTTGTTGGTGTAGGTTCTTATTTAGACCATTCAGTATTCAGTTCCAATGCTGCCCATATCATTCATCTCGTTGAAGTATATATCGGGGTGTTTATTGGCGCGGTAACCTTTACAGGTTCTATTATTGCATGGGGTAAACTAGAGGGCAGAATTTCCTCTAAACCATGGAGTTTTAAAGGTCTTCAATATCTAAATCTTGGCGTATTTATTTTAATTACCCTTCTGGGTGTTTTATTCTGCTCACAAGTTGCTGTAGATGGCGTTATATTAATTGGTATTCTGTTTGCATTCTCTTGTTTTCTTGGGGTTTCTTTGGTCATGGCAATTGGCGGAGGCGATATGCCTGTGGTGGTCTCGATGCTCAATTCCTATTCAGGTTGGGCCGCTTCGGCCGCCGGGTTTATGCTAGGCAATGACTTACTGATTGTTACAGGAGCGCTTGTGGGTAGCTCGGGTGCCATTCTCTCTATTCACATGTGTGAAGCCATGAACCGCTCGTTTTTCTCCGTCATTTTTGCGAGTGGCTCCTCTGCTCAACAAGCTGGTGAAAGAACGGCAATAGACGGCGAAGTTACTGCTATTGAACATGAAAATGTGGCCTCAAACCTTCTGTTGGCCAACTCCGTTGTAATTGTACCTGGTTATGGAATGGCAGTAGCCAAAGCACAGTACCCCATTTTTGAGCTTACACAAATGCTGCGCAGCAAAGGCAAAATGGTCCGATTTGCGATTCATCCGGTTGCCGGACGCCTACCGGGTCATATGAACGTATTGCTTGCCGAAGCCAACGTACCTTACGATATCGTTTGCGATATGGACGAGATCAACCAAGATATTGCTCAAACCGATGTTGTGCTCGTTGTGGGCGCCAATGATGTCGTGAATCCGAGTGCCCAAGACGATCCAGCAAGTTCTATTTACGGAATGCCTGTCATTGAAGCTTGGCGTGCTCGACAAGTTGTGATCATGAAAAGATCGATGAGCGTCGGTTACTCAGGCGAAGACAATCCTCTTTTCTACAAGCCAAATGCAGATATGCTCTATGGCGATGCCAAAACGAGTGTAGAAAAACTCAATTACATCCTTAAAGAAAAGTTAGGATAGCCTGCAAATGAAAAAATTACTTGCTTTTCTTCTCTTTGGTTTAGTACTTGCAACACAATCTCTATTTGCTCAATCAGGTAGTTTAGTGCAATACAACCAAAGCCGCTATCAAATAGATCAGCAGCTTATGCTTGGGCTCGGGTCTTGGGCTAGCTCAAATTTTGTGCTCAGCGGAATTGGCTGGAACCAAGCACAAACGCCCGAGGAACGCTATTTTCATCAAATGAATGTTTTTTGGAACGTTGTGAATATCGGTTTAGCGGTTCCTGGTTACCTCAAAGCACACAAGGCCAATTCCGATTTAAGCGAAGGAAAGACCAACCTTGCGCAACGAAAAACCGAACAAATTTTTCTATTGAACACTTGCTTAGATGTGGCATATGTGTCGAGCGGAATGCTGCTCATGCAACGCGCACAGCAATTAGGCCTACAAGAACCGCAAGGCCAGCGTTTGAACGGCTACGGCAAGAGTCTGCTGGTGCAGGGTGGTTTTCTTTTCTTATTTGATCTTAGCGCTTATTGTGTACACAAAAAACATGGCCGTGCTTTGATTTCTACCTCAATGGGAAGCATTGGAATGAGCTCTACCGGGCTTGGTTTGAGCTTGAACTTGAAGCCCAACAATTAAATCTTATCTCCTCAAAGCCAATTTAAGTCATTATCTCTGCTTAGCTTTGCGCTAAACTTACAAGCATGACTTTTCGCGATTTAAATTTGAAGAAACCACTTTGGAATGCATTAGATGACCTCGGTTATCAAACCCCTACCACTATTCAGTCCACTGGTTTCAATGTCATGATGTCTGGAGCCGATACCATCGGAATTGCACAAACTGGGACAGGCAAAACCCTAGCTTACCTCCTTCCATGCTTGTGTATGTGGAAATTTTCAAAGGATCCGCATCCACAAATTCTCATATTGGTGCCAACCAGAGAACTCGTGGCACAAGTAGTGAGCGAAGTAGAAAAACTTACATCTTTCATGAATGTAGCCGTTGGGGGTGTTTATGGTGGCACCAACATGAATACACAAGCGGCGATGGTTTTGCAGGGCTTAGATATCCTTGTAGGTACGCCAGGACGGGTTCTGGATTTGGCCAAAAGTGGTTCTTTGCAACTCAAGCATATTAAAAAAGTGGTGATCGATGAAGTCGATGAAACGCTAAGCTTGGGCTTTAGGCCACAGCTCCTTCATATCTTTGAGTTTTTACCCACTAAAAAACAGTTCATGGTTTTTTCGGCAACACTTTCCGAAGAAGTCTCTGTATTTTTGGAAGACTACCTCATTTCTCCGGTTCGGGTAGAGGCTGCGCGCGCTGGCTCCACCCTCGATAAAATTGACCAATCGGGATACCATGTGCCAAATTTCTTGTCGAAGATTATCTTACTGGAACACCTTTTAGACCAGATGCCCACGGAGGCCAAGGTTTTGGTTTTTGTATCCTCACGTGCCTTAGCTGATTTGGTATTCGAAAAATTAGAACCAAATTTCGCCGAAGTACTCGGTATTATTCACTCCAACAAGGCTCAAAATTTTCGCTTCGATACCGTCCAAGCTTTTCAAGCAGGCGACACCAGAATCTTGATCGCCACCGACCTCATTGCACGCGGTATTGATGTCACTGATGTGTCTCATGTCATTAACTTCGATATCCCAGAAAGTACCGAAAACTACATTCACCGCATTGGTAGAACAGGAAGAGCTGACAAAAATGGCATCGCCATCACGTTTATCACCGAAAAAGATCAGGGTATGCTGGATTCAATTGAAGCGCTCACACAAAAAGAAATTCCTTTAATAGCTATTCCTTCAGATCTTGAGTGGAGTACTGAACTGCTAGAGTTCGAAAAGCCTAAAGTTGAGGTCCCTGGAAAAATGCTCAAATTGCCTAAACGAGACAACGTAGGAGCTTCTTTTCATGAGAAAAAAGCGAAAAACAAAAAAGTTAACGTGCGCTACGACCACAAAAAAGCCATGCAAGAAAAGTACGGAAAACCTAAAAAGAAGCGCTAAAAAAGAATTAGGACAAACCTTGTAAAAGGTTGTCGTATAAATCATTAAAGGATAAACCGTCGGCCGTTTTGGTTTTTGACAACTGTTTGAATTCAACGAGCGCCCAAAGCACGAACTCCATTAAAAATGGGAGGTCTTCTGAAGCAACATGAGGTTGGTATTTGTAAACAAGATCTTTTAAGGGCTCAATTTGCAATAAAGTCTTTTCGTGCAACGCACTTCCTTGCTCGTCGGGTAATTGAAAAGCACTTGCATTATAAAACCAACTCAGAACGGCATCATATGGCGTTTTGTCATCGCGTTTTTTGAGTTTTTCTATTTTCGGAAAATAAGTTAAAAAGAGGGTTTTGATGGCTTCGCTGATCAGTTGGTTGGCCACAAATGCGGAACCTTCTTGTTCGCCTTCATAGACCAACTCGACTTTGCCCGTAATGGAAGGTACCATACCCATCAAATCGCTAAAACGCACAACCGTTTGCGTTTCGCTATTCAAAATGGCGCGTCTTTCGGCGGTACTCACAAGATTTTCATAGGCAGTAATGCTCATGCGGGCACTTACGCCACTCTTGTAATCGATATAAGGACTTACGCGGGCCTCGAAAGCTACCTGTTCTAAAATATCCTTAGCGAGTTCTGGCACGTGTACTTTGCAAAAACGATGATCTAATTGTTCGGCTTCTTGGTTGGTGATTCTCTTTGCCGTTTTGATATCCGCAGCATAGTGCGTTAAGATTTGAGAACCTATGCGGTCTTTGAGCGGCGTAATGATGCTTCCACGATTGGTGTAGTCTTCAGGGTTGGCTGTAAATACAAATTGAAGGTCGAGCGGAAGACGCAATTTAAAGCCCCGAATTTGAATATCGCCTTCTTCCAATATATTGAAGAGCGCCACTTGAATGCGCGCTTGTAAGTCGGGAAGTTCGTTGATCACGAAAATACAACGGTTGGCACGAGGAATCATGCCAAAATGCAAAACACGGTCGTCTGCATAGCTGAGCTTGAGGTTGGCTGCTTTAATAGGGTCGATATCGCCAATGAGGTCGGCGATGGTGACGTCTGGGGTAGCCAACTTCTCATAGAATCTTTCAGAACGATGCAGCCAAGTAATTGGCGTGTCGTCTGCCTTTTCTGCAATAAGGTCTTGCGCATAGCGGCTGAGGGGCTGCAATGGGTCGTCATTGATTTCGCTACCCGCCACAACTGGGATGTATTCATCCAATAAATGAAGTAGGAGTCTGGCAATTCTGGTTTTACCTTGCCCGCGCAAACCAAGTAAATTGATGTTGTGTTTAGAGAGAATTGCGCGTTCTAACTGCGGTATTACAGTATGCTCATAACCGTGCATGGTCGGGAAGCTCGGTCGGCCTGACTTTAAGGTCTGAATGAGGTTGTCACGGAGTTCGTTTTTGATACTTTTGGGCGTATAACCCGCTGCCTTCAAGGCGCCAAGGGTATGAATGGTAGTTTGCATCATTAATTGATTCTTTTTTTGCGGTTGGTTTGGTAATCGTGAAAAATCATTTCACCGAGGCCCTTGAGTCCGGTGAAGAAGGCTTTTCCGTTATTGGTTTTGGTAAATTCTTCAACAAAAGCCTGCAAATAAGGGTCTTGGGCAATCATGAATGTGGTAATTGGGACATGCAACTTGCGGGCTTGGGCAGCCATTGTGTAGCATTTGTCTACAATGTATTGATCGAGGCCATTGCTATTTTTATAATATTGACCGTCGGGCAAACGCAAACAACTCGGCTTGCCATCGGTGATCATAAAGATTTGCTTATTGGTATTGCGCTTTCTACGCAAGATGTCCATGGCGAGTTCTAAACCCGCGACTGTATTGGTATGGTAGGGCCCGACGTTTAAATACGGTAGGTCTTTAATTTGAATGGGCCAGGCATCATTGCCAAATACAATGATGTCAATGGTATCTTTTGGATAGGTCGTTGTAATAAACTCCGCAAGCGCCATTGCTACTTTTTTAGCTGGTGTAATGCGGTCTTCTCCATAGAGAATCATGCTATGGCTAATATCTATCATGAGAACGGTACTCATTTGAGATTTGTGGTGCGTATCTTCTACCACCAAATCTCGCTCGTCTAACATAAAGTGCGCTATGCCATGGTTGATCTGCGCGTTTTTAAGACTTTCCGTCATGGAAATGTGCTCCAACGCATCGCCAAATTGAAAATCTCGGAACTCGCCTGTGGCTTCATCGCCTTGGCCGGTTTTCTTGGAGTGGTGGTTACCCCGACCACTCTTGCGGATGTTGCCAAAAATTTGGGCCATGGCATTTTTGCGTATGGCGCGTTCTGTTTTGGCGGTTATCGTGAGATCTCCTTTTCCGTCTGGTTTGATTTCCTCGCGGAGATAACCTCTTTTTTTGAGGTCTTCAATGAAATCTTCTAGGGTATATTCAGGCGTGGTTAAGTTGTATTCTTTATCCAAGATTTTTAACCAATCGAGTGCTTCTTCTACGTCCCCAGACGTATGGGTGATCAGCTCGGAGAAAATATCGAAAAGTTTGTCGAACGGAGCTTGCTCAGGAGCAACATAGGGAGTAAAAATATAACCAGTTTGAGCCATTTAACTTGCTTTTCATTTTAAACACGAGGCATCTCATAAAGTTTCCGTTTTGAGGAAACTTTAACAAATTACTTTTTTTTAATTGAAGAAATTTGTACATCTTCGTTTTGTGATGGAAAAATCAGTCTTGTCGTTTTTTGTTTTTTTACTGCTTTTATGTTCGTCGCAGCGGGCTGAAAGTCAAATATTGCAAGGTTCAAAAACCGACAGCCTTATTGCGATAGCCAAAGGTCAAATTGGTACACCATATAAGTATGGTACTTGTTCGCCAGGCGTATCGTTTGATTGCTCTGGCTTTACCTCATATGTCTATGGATCATTAGGCATTACCAAATGCCGGAGCTCAGTTGGCTATGGGTCTTTAGGCACCGCCATTCCAATCGAAGCAGCCCTGCCTGGAGATTGCATCATATTCTCGGGTACAGCAGCCGGCAGTAAGTCCATTGGCCACGTGGGCATCGTTATTGAAAACAATGAAAATGGACTGAAATTCATTCATTGCTCTAGTTCAAAAAATCATTGGGGAGTAGTCATTACTGACTTTTACAGCACCTCCTATCCCAAAAGATTCATAGGCATACGAAGATTGTATGAGGAAGAAAATAGGTAGCTTAAACTAAGCCTCGATATCTTGCAGATGCAGCTCGAGCGCTCTAACTGAAATTTGAATTTCCCAGATCAATAAGGCCAGAGAAATAATCAATAAAATAAGGGCCAAACCAAAAATCCAAACAGCAATAAATTCTTGCTGAATATAGATAAAGAACATAGAAAGTACGCAAAGTAACAAACTTGTGATTCCAAAGATTTGCATCGACCTAGTGAGGTATAATCTTTTTCTGAGGTTCACGATTTGCGCCTTGATGATTTTGCTCGGATCTTGCTTGTAGGCAGTGTGTAGATTTCTGATGGTATTGGCGTAAGCCAAAAAGCGATTGGTGTAGGCCAACATGATCAGCGATATGGACGAAAACAGTAAAGCTGGTGTGGTGAGGGTAAGTTCCATGATCATCAAATTATTTTATTTGCCTATTCCTTTTTTTATCATTTCCAAATACATGGCCTCGACCTTGTTTCTGGCCCATGTTGTACGCCTTAAAAACACCAAACTAGATTTAATACTGGGGTCAATTTTGAAACAATTGATGTTAACTTTAAATGCCATGTGTTCCCAACCGTAGTTGTCGACTAAAGCCTCTAAAATTTCGGCTAACTTGACGCCGTGCAGGGGATTATTGGGCTGGATTTGATTCAAAAGGCTATTTCGAACAAAGATACGATTGTTACATTTACTGAGGTGTAAAAGCGTCAAATTTTGAACTTTTTAGGTTCATTGATGTTCTCAAACGGGCAAAAATTTAATTTTACTATGAACTTCAGCGACCTTCTTAGACAACAACGCCTGTATTTGAATACGCAACATACCAAGCCATTGGCAGCCAGAAAATTAACATTGCTGCGCTTCAAGCAAATGCTCGAAGAAAATGAGGCCAAAATTTATGCAGCCGTGCATGCCGATTTTAATAAGTCTGCATATGAGGCTTTCCTTACGGAATACACCATTTTAATCAAAGATATCGAAGAGACGCTGCGCGCTTTACCTAAATGGATGAAAGCGCAGAAAGTGCGCACGAATATTGTCAATTGGCCAGGAAAGTCATTTGTCATGCCTGAACCTTTGGGTGTATGCTTGGTTATTGGCGCATGGAACTACCCTATTCAGTTGTCTTTGGCGCCAGTGATTGCAGCACTTGCCGCTGGAAACACCATCATACTCAAACCATCTGAACTGGCAGCCCATAGCGCTCAATGCATGGCGTCGCTTGCAGCGCAATATTTCGAACCCTCTTTGTTTACCGTCGTTCAAGGAGGGGTTGAAGAAACCACCCAATTGCTTAACGAACGCTTCGACAAAATCTTTTTTACAGGAAGTCCTGCTGTAGGTCGAATTGTTTATCAGGCTGCAGCTAAGCACCTAACACCAGTCACACTTGAGCTTGGTGGCAAAAGCCCAGCAATTCTCACGCCCAGTGCACATTTACCCACGGCCATCAAACGCTTGGTTTGGGCAAAATTTCTGAATGCCGGACAAACCTGCATAGCCCCAGATTATGTATTTGTGCACGCGTCTATTTACGAAGAGAGTTTAGCACTTTTCAAAGCGCAAATTGAGCAAAACGATTATCAATTGTCTGCAGATAATTATGTACAAATCATTAACGAGCGCAATCTTGATCGTTTGGAGCGCTTGCTTTCAAAAGAAAAAATTGCCTTCGGCGGAAAAGTCAATCGAACCAATCGAACAATTGAACCAACACTACTCAGAGATGTGCGTTTAGAGGATGCCGTGATGCAAGAAGAAATTTTTGGGCCGATACTTCCGTTGATTTCCTTTTCAAACTTTGAAGATGTCCTACACTACATCAAAAATGAAGAAAAGCCACTATCTGCCTATCTATTTTCTAATGATGCCAAAGAGCAAAATACCTGGCTGAATGAACTTTCTTTTGGAGGAGGTTGCATCAATGATGCGCTCATGCACATCACGAATCCGAACCTGCCTTTCGGAGGTGTTGGTCAGAGCGGTACCGGAAGTTATCATGGCAAAGCTGGTTTTAATACTTTTTCTCATTATAAGTCAGTTTTTAAAAAACCACGTTTATTTGAAGTACCTTTGAAGTATCCACCTTATACCCCATCAAAAATGAGCTGGATCAAACGCTTACTCAAATTATCATGAATCCAATTGCCAAGCTCGCCGGTGTCGGAAAAGAATACCAAGTTGGAGACCAAATAATCATTGCACTTCAACCCGTCGATTTAGAAATACGGGCAGGTGAATTGCTCTTGATTATCGGGCCATCGGGCTCCGGTAAAACAACCCTTCTTTCTTTACTGGGCTGTGTCATTTACCCCTCTTATGGTCAACTTTGGGTAAAAGACCAGTTGGTCAATGAACTCAATCAGAAAGAACTAGCCGCCTTACGCCTACACACCATCGGCTTTGTTTTTCAGAGTTTCAATTTAATTGCGCCGCTCAATGCCCTAGATAACGTCATGATGCCTTTGCAATTGAAGAAGTTGCCAAGAACCACTGCCAAGCAAAAAGCACTTGAGGCCCTCGAGCTGGTTGGAATGCTCGACCGTAAATATAGCTTACCCAAACAACTCTCAGGTGGCCAACAACAACGCGTGGCTATTGCCCGTGCACTAGTCACCGACCCGCAATTGGTATTGTGCGATGAACCGACTGCATCGCTAGATGCCAATTCCATTTCTACCGTCATGCAAGAACTTGTCAACCTAGCGCGCAAGGGCAAGGCCGTTTGTGTGGTCACCCATGACCCTCGCTTATTGCAATACGCAGATCGGATCATTGAAGTCGATGCCGGTTTAGCCAACGAAATAACCAAAAAAGACCTTTCACAAAAATTAGCCATTCATTGATATGTTTACAAAAATTATAACTCCTGTTCTCCTGCTTGTTGTGCTCCTTTCCTGTGGAGGCAACGAGGCGCCAAAAGTCAAAGTAGAAAAATACAAAGTTGATGAAATTGACAAAATCATCGGCATTGCGCGCATTGAACCCGCTGCAAAAATTAGTCCTTTGGGTGCTGAAATTGCAGGTAAAATTGTAATGATTCATGTTCCAGAAGGTCAGTTTGTTCGAAAGGGAACCCTCTTAGCCACCCTAGACCAATCTCTAGATCAAGCTCAGGTCTTACAAACCGATGCTAAAATACGCACCCGTCAGCAGCGCATCAAAAGCTTAGAAGCAAAAATTGCCGCCATAGAACTCAAAATAAGCATTGCAGAAGTGGACCGCGACCGCGACCGCACTTTAGCGGAATCTAAAGCCGGTACCCAAAAGGCGGCTTTTGATTCGGAAAGCATCTACAAAAATTTAAAAGCAGAGCTTCAAATTGCCAAGGCAGATTTAGCCGAAGCCAACGCTACCTTGAGCGAGGTAGAAACAGAGCGCAATTACACCCAAAAGCTTTTGGACAAAAAGAATATTTACGCACCTGCAGATGGTATGGTTTTAAATTGGGACGTCAAGTTAGGGCAAGCACTTAGTGTTGGTGTTAAAATCGGTGATTTTGCACCCTCTGGCGACCTCATTGCTACGACGGAGGTTGACGAACTATTTGCCATGAAAGTTAAAAATGGGCAGCGCGTTCAGATCAATATTCAAGGAACCAACGAAAAACTGAGTTCGGGAACGGTGATTTATTGTGCACCCTATCTTTCAAAAAAATCAATCTTCAATGACCGCGCAGACAACCTCGAAGATCGCCGTGTGCGAGAGGTTCGCGTTCGCATTGAGCAACCAGAAGCAGTATTGATTGGTAGCAGAGTGGAATGCGTCATCAATTTGTAAGTCATGCAATTACTGCGCACAGCCCTCAAATTCATTAAATTCGACAAGCCCAAGAGCGTAGGTGCTTTATTTGGCGTGATCATTTCTATCTTCTTGGTGGGCCAACAAACGGGTATTTTTACCTTTCTGACCAATGCCATGTGCTATTTTGTCCGGGTCAATGACGGCTATATTTGGGTCACGGACAACAAAACTGAGAATGTCAATGCCTTGGCGCCTATCGATGTGCGCCTCGGTTTTGAAATGGAGAGCTTACCACATATTCAAAAAGCGCACCAATTTGTCATTGCAAACGGCGCGGCGCGCTTTCCAGATGGCACTGCTGCAGGCCTAAGTATTGTCGGTGTAGAGTTACCCGAGTTCAATGGCATTCAACAAGGTATTTTTTTTGATGGAAAGCCCCAAGACCTGATTTCGGATGGCGCACTATCTGTAGATTTTTTTGATACCAAAGCGCTTGGGAACCCCAAAAAAGGCGACTACTTTGAAGTCAACAACAAACAAGTGCGCATTGCTGCACTCACCAAAGGCGCACGCTCCTTCGGAGGGGGTCTTATCTCCTACACCACCATTGACCGTGCTCGATTTTTAGGCAATGTTGCCAACTCCAAAACTTCCGCTTTTTTAGTGGAAGTCGACGACACAAAAAACATGCAAAAAGTGGTCCGATCAATCAATGCAAACATTCCTGGCGTCAAGGCTTGGATGCCCATCGAGTTCAAGAACCAAACCATCCTTACGGTCCTGAAGTCCAGTGGAATCGCCTTTTCTTTTGGAACGCTCATTGTTTTTGCACTCATTTCAGGTTTCATCATTATAGGGCTTACCCTCTACTCCGCTGCCATTGACCGCATCAAAGATTACGGAACTCTCAAGGCTATTGGCGCCACCAACGGGTATATCCGCAAACTGATTTTAATGCAAGCCACGCTTTATGCTATTGTCGGTTTTATGATCGGTTACGCCCTCATTGAAGGTTTCCGAAATGGAATTGCCAATGCCGGAACTTTATTTACGTTTTCACCAGCCATCAAATTTGGGTTCTTCGTCATAACGGCTGTTATTAGCATTTCCGGCACCCTATTTGCCATTCGACGCATCACCAAACTAGAGCCTGCTTCGGTGTTTAGGAATTAATCCCAAATCAAAATTTAACTACTTTTGACGCCAATAACCCTTAATGGAAGCAAACGACGGCATACGCATAAACAAATACCTCAGTGAGGTTGGATATTGTTCAAGAAGAGCTGCTGACCAACTCATTGAACGCGGGCGTGTCAAAATCAATGGAAACATTCCCGAAATGGGAACTAAAGTGCTTCCCGGTGACCAAGTCACGGTAGACGACGAACCCATTGGTACGCCTCAAGAAGAATTCATCTATATTGCTTTTAACAAACCAGTAGGTATTGTCTGCACCACCGACCACGTCCGCGAGAAAGACAACATTATTGACTACATCAATTATCCAAAGCGAATTTTCCCGATTGGACGTCTTGACAAGCCGAGCGAAGGCCTCATTTTCTTGACCAATGACGGCGATATCGTCAATAAAATACTCAGGGCTCGAAACAACCACGAAAAGGAGTATTCAGTGACAGTCAATAAGCCAGTGACCAAAGACTTCATTCAAAAAATGGGCAATGGCATTCCGATCCTAGGGACCCGCACCCGCAAATGCTTTGTCAAGCAAACGGGCAGCCACACTTTTACCATCATTCTAACGCAGGGCCTCAACCGCCAAATTCGCCGCATGTGCGAGTCACTAGACTACCGTGTGGCCAAACTCAAGCGCGTCCGCATCATGAACATTAAACTTGACGTACCCGTAGGGCAATGGCGCTACCTCAATGAAGACGAAATATGGATGATTCAATCCATGGTGGCAGATAGCACGAAGGAGGTATAGGATCAATCTGCAACACAGCGGATGGTACTCATAGAACTTGACATGTAATCTGTATAAAATGACCTTTTTAATTCATGATCATAAGCAAATGAATTGTATTTTGCCTTTGGATTTCTGACCCCCCATACTGAAATTCCGAATTTATCAAGGTAACTTATCCCTGCCAAGCTAACCTCGACAGGGCCGCCTTTTCTATCTGAGATTAAATAATTACTATGTTGGCCTAGATTGAATTGATATTGATTGGCAAAAATTTGCGAACCATTGTCTTCGAGCAGCAAGTATAACATTTGCTCATTCCTACTTTTTAGACGTATATTGTTAATTTCAATTTTCCTAAGTGCTATTTCTGGATAATCTTCGTCATAAAAACTGGTATATGGCAACAGAAAGGGGATGTTATAAAAGAAGCCATTGACATCCTCAAATAGCGAAAACAAGGCGTCTGTAACGTAGAAATTACCTTTTGTTATTGGAAACGGCTTGTATTGAAACTTAATTTGAGGATCTTGGAATGTTTCGGTTGCATCATGAAAATCACTAGAATCCAGTAGTATTTCTGAACTGAGGTCCAGTCGGTCCTTGTATTCCCATACACTTACACTACTTTGGATAGTTTTGTTTAGTTGCCAATATTTCTTTGGTAAAAGGATTTTTTTGGTTACCACAGTCAGATTTGTATTATTGGGGTTATACTCGTAAACATAGCCCTTAGTATCGACATACATATTCGGATTTGATGTATATTTTTGGACAAGTTGCTCAATTTGCTTGTTTTGTTTGTTTACGGTTTTCCAACCTGCAAAAGGTCCGGCCAATAAGGCATCAGCAGTCAGAGCCAACACATCAATGGCACCTGTTGTTGCAGTCAAGGCCAAATCAAGACCAAAAGCCGCAGACCAAATTGCTAATTGGACAGCACCAGCAGTAGGAAAAATAAGTGGTGTTAGTGCGCTTGGATACACCCTATATTTTACCTTGTTGCGAATCTTGACATCTAAACCGTAAGGATTGATTTCATTATACAAAGTTTCTATATCCTTTACAGTTGGTACATGAAAACCCTGCGGGCACATTCTTGGGTCTAAGAGTGCATAACTGTTATATAAATATCCTTGATCATTTTGGTAAACTACACCAGGTGCAGTAGAAAGTAACCATTGCGCCTCTGTAAGCGTTTGAATTGCTGACCCATCATTGAATACACTCGATACCAAATCGTGATCTAACCAGCGCTGATTGCCTATTTGAACAGTGTTGTAAATATGCCCTCCTGCATCTACAACTTCAGTAGCCTCAAGATATCTTTCAGACACAAAATTTTCTCCATAAGATTCCAACCAATTATGCAAGGTATCAACATAAAATTCTTCAGTATAGCTAAGCACACGTTGACGCCCAATGGAGTCCGCCTCACCTAAGACGTTATATGTTCTAACTTTGTCGTTGAGTTCTTTAAAATATACGTATCTATCGTCTTCTTCGTCTTCTTTAACAACATTAAATGTAACCTCATTTTTTTCATTAGACACCAATTCTATGCTGATTAAATCAGACCAAAAACCATCACTCCAAGGGACAATTGAACCGTCTATTCGCTTGGTGCTTATCTTTTCACCATTGAAATACTCGCGCAAAATGAAATTATCTGCCGTCCAATCAGAAACTGAGGTCTGTTTGAAATCTAATGAAAATAGATAGCGACTATTTGTAAAATAAAAAGTCTTGGAAATACCCTGGCTTTCAGCCATGTAACTAACTGATAACAATATAAAAAATAGAAAACCACGCATGCTTTAAAGTTTTGTTCAGGGTTTAAATTATGAATTTTTCTTATGAAAAATTGATACAAATTGATACAAGTTTATACTTATTAGCAAAGTTATACTATGTTTATCAGACTTAAAGTAGAAACGAATGGATAGTGAATTACTGAAAATTGCTGTAACGCGTCATTTTGGTCGTCCGATTATCAATAGGCCAGATTGCGAAGAACTGAGCCGCAGAATCTATGAAAAGACCCATGAACACATTAGTTACAATACCCTCAGAAGATTTTATTCATTAGCAGATCAAGATAAACACAAAGCATCGAAATCAACCTTAACAATTTTAGCACGATATCTCGGATATAATAATTATCCTGCTTTTTGCGAAGTCGCGCAGCATATTGATCCATTGTTGAGGATTCAAGAATTTATGGTTCAGGTGCAATTTGAAGCGCAGCTCAATTTTAAAGCTGTTGAACAGCTCATTGAAAAAACAACTGATCAGCAATTATTATCAACCCTATTACCCGGATTGATTTTTACTGCAATTAAAAAAAAAGACATCCATTTTTTAAAGCGTTTTTTTGAACTTGATTTCTTATTTAACGACCGTAGCTATCTAAATCATGAGCTCTATCATGCTTTACTATTACTTGGCGTCGAATTGAGAACCTTCACAAAACGTCGCGATGAAATATGGAAGTATTGGTCGAGTAATTCACGTGCAAGATTCTTCTATTTTGAGTTTTTTGTCGATATGGATTATTTAATGATTTTACATGATAAAGCCATTGAATTTTATCTGTATAATGCTAAAAATCTGCAAGATGAAATTTTTGCCAAGAGTTTATTATGTTGGCGCTCCATATTTTTAGAAGACAACTTACGAACAACCGCTTGGATTCAGCAACTTGAGCCTCTCGATATGAATACTGAAATTCATCCAATACCCCGAGCTCGTTTATTCAACTGCTTGTTGGTATTCTACTATTTTAAAAAACAAAAAACAAATTTTACCAAAATACTGCAGAAGATTCAAATTGAACATGAAAAAAGGCTACAGGACCTCGACCCTTTCTTTCAGTATTGGATTATTGAAGGCTTATGTATTGTAGGTGAATTTGATTATTGTCTTCAAATCATCGAAAGCGTGGAAGTCAATTGGTCACAAGTGGCACAAAGATTTTATAACAAAGGAGCACACACAAAAATGCAAATAATCAAATGCCGTTGTCTTTACGAAATGGGAAAAAAAATACAAGCAGATGAATTATATCAAAGGATCAATACAAATGATTGTTATGCCTTTAGCCGTATGTATGATCAAGTTTTTTTACCTTCCGAATATATTTTTGATAAACAAAATAATTTAGATAAACTTAAGCTCAGTAGTATAACTCAAAGAATAAATCAAAAAAGATGAAAATGACCATGAAAACCTACCAGTATTTGTTGCTAGCTCTTTTTTTGAACAGCTGTAGTTCAATTTACTACCAACGGCCACAACCAATTTATGGCATTGAAACCAATGAAATACCTATGGCATTTCAAGGTTCTTTTTACAAAAAAAATGATCAAATCACCACAGACGAAAACAATATAATCGATTCATTCTTTTACTTCAATCCGCAATTAACTATTGGGCCAAACTCCATTAAATGGTATCAGGAGTCAGCCTCTGATACCACTGATGCCATTATTTATCATTTTGACAATGATACAAACCGATCTATACTTTTACTAACTCAAGACTACATCGTATTCAACCTTCACAACGATTTCGGTACAATTCAAGCTTATCAAGCCATTTTCACTAAAAAGAACCCAAAAGACTCCACCATCTATTTGTATAGTGGTTTACCTGGGGGAAAGAGATATCAAAAACATGCTTGGCAAAAAAACGTCCGAATCAATCAATTCGATATGATAACAAATGAGGCTTTAAAACCTCAAGACTTCAAACGTATAGAAAGAAAAAGTACTCCAATATTAGCACTCGCAAAAAATAGTCTTCCAAATACACTAATAGATGAAGGTGATTTTATAAATGCAGCAGAAGAACGTGAACGATTTAAATTACCAAAATTATTCAAATCGAAAAATGATCGACAAGTATCAAAAATGAATCGAATGGTTGATCACTACGCTAAAAAATTTCTTGACGAGCCAACTTATGTGATTTACTATGAAATGTTCAACAGAGAGGACTATATTGGGCCAGGCATTGCCGTACTCAAAAAGGAATTTAAGCACAAAGATTACCAAAACTACTTTACGAAATTTATGGAAAAAAGCTATCCTGATTTAACCGGTATGTTTAGTTTTCAAACAGAGGAATGCACCCTATTACCTTATAAAAATTGTTTAAATTTAAATCTTACCGAAAACCTTATTTCCAATATTGAACAAGAAGATTTAGCATTTCTAAAAAGTCAATTAGCATTTCAAAATGGAAATATGCACTTTCCTGATTTTTGGAAAGATCCAATCCAGTTTGAATTGTTGAACCCGATACTATTCAAGCAAAAACTGAAAATTCTAATTAACGAACTCGATTAATTTATTCATTACTATTGCTCAAACAACAACTCCATAAACGGATCGAGCGCAAAGGTCAAGCGCTTGGCATTCATTGACGCCGGCAAGGCAAAGCTGTTTTCATGCGCAGCAATTTGATAGCGCATCATGACCACGTTGTTATTTTCATCATAAAAAGCGACCTTGAGTGGAAAGGAAAACAATTGTTTTTGGGTTTGAGAGATGTTCAAATATTGTTGTCCGTTCTTGGTTTCAAGCGACGCTTTTATTTTTGGATGCCCACTTTGATACAACCACTGCTTAAAAAATGCATCGAGATCTTGGCCTGATGATTTTTCCATACTTGTCCAAAAGGCTTCAGAAGAAGCGTTTTGGTACTGAAAATCCCTGTAGAAATTTCGGATGCCCTCCCAAAATAAGCTATCGCCAAGTTGAACACGCAGCATGTGCAAGACCCAACTTCCTTTTTGATACGCATTTGGATTAAGCCTTTCATTGAGGTCTGAGGTTAGTGAATCGACAAGTGGAGCCTTAAACCTTTTAGAGAAATTAATAACGCGCAAGCGGTCTTGGGCTAATTGTTCTTGAAACGGTTGTTGCCCCTCTGATTGCTCGATGTAATAGTTGGTCAAATAGGTAGCAAAACCCTCGCTGAGCCATAAATGCTGCCAGTCTTTTTCTGTGACTGAATTTCCAAACCACTGATGCGCAATCTCATGGGCAATGAGTAGCTTACTTTTCCGATTGTTAAGCAAGGAGGCTTCGTCGTAAAAAATACAGCCCGCATTTTCCATGCCGCCGTAACGCGTGGTAGATTGTACATTATGGAGTTGGGCAAACGGATATGGGCCAATTATTTTTTGATAAAAATCCAAAATAGTAGGTGCCACTTCAAAAGAAGCGAATCCATTGATGCTATCCTCTGGATAAACAAATGCATTTACTGGAATTCCTTGAATGGTATCCATATTTTTTGAGCGAAGTTCGGCAACTCCAATCACAGCAACTTTAGTGGGAATGGGTTCATCGATCTGATAACACCACCAAACGAGCCCATTGGCTTCTTTTTTAGGCGTCCCAAAAGCCAGGCTGCCATTGGCAACAACTTCATAGGATGGAGGTGCCAACAGATCAAAGGTGTAGGTTGCTTTGTCTGTAGGGTGGTCATGGCACGCATACCAATGGCGTGCCCGATTGGGCCAATTATCTGCAAAAATGGTGGGTGCTCCAAATTTGTTTTTACTGATTACTAAACCATCTTGTGGTTTGCCCTGCATAAAGATCAGTACGTTTATGACTTCGTTTTTATATTTTTTAGGAATATCCAACACCAAGCGATCAGGCAATTGACGCCATTTGATTGGTTTTTTAAGCATGGTAACGGCCGTTACCTCCATGCCCAAACCATCTTTATCTGGTCCTATTAAATCAAGTTCTATTTGCAGTGCGTCGTTGGAGAGCTGAATTTCGATTAATTCTTCTAAAAGGACCGTTTCTTGACGAGGGTCAACGCTTAAATGCAAAGCGTAATGTTTGACATCGATAGGGTTCTGGCTCCACAAGGAGAACGCTAATAAAAAACTGAGGAGGAGACTTGAATTTTTCATCAGCTAAAAAGGACCCCTTCTTTTAATGAATAGGGCGATATATAAATGTGTTCAATATGTGCCGCTTTGATTACCCAACGGGTTTTGATAGCTGCCAAAGGTGCCATGCGCTTTCGAATTTCAATGATATGCGGATTGGCATTGCGCTCTGCTTGTGTGGAAGCAATGATATGATCCAACATGAATTTAAATGCAGAAGCTTCAACCTGAACTGCAGCTCCTTGAGGAGCAAAAACTTCTTGTGCCATTAATTCATAAAATGTTTCAAAACTACCCGATGCGCCTATCAGTACTTTAGGTAATTGTTGCTTAAAAAAATGGGCGCAGTGTTGGTTTAAATAATTTTCAACACGTTCTATATCTTGATTTGAAAGCGGGTCTTGGTAATCAAAAAGTTGAAAGAGACGCGAAACTCCAATATCGAAAGAATGAGCCAAAATAGGCCCTTTCAAATCGACAACTATAAACTCAGTTGAACCGCCTCCAATGTCCATAATAAGTGCAGGTTCATCAAAAGTATGCGATAGCGCCACTCCTTTATAAATCAACTCAGCTTCTTGCAAACCAGAAACTACTTCAATGCTGATTTTTAATTCAGTTGCAACCTTTTCAATTAATTCATTTGCATTGGTGGCATCTCGCATGGCTGAAGTGCCGATGGCGCGAATTGCATTGACCTCTAAAGTGTCACAATTATCTTTAAATTTTTGCAACGCTTCAAATGCTCTTTGAATGGCAGCTGGACTAAGTCGTTTTTCATTGATGCCACCCATACCTAAAGCAACGCCTTCCTTGGTTTGAAAAAGCACTTGACGCGTTTGGGTGTCGGCAATGAGCAAATTAAAGGTGTTGGTCCCTAGATCGATGACTGCCCTGCGCATATTAAAATTTTAAAATGCTTTGTTTGTACCAGCGACCCGCTAATTTGAGTAAAATTAAAGCACAGGCCAAAAGAACGAGCAAACTGAGTAAAATGGACGTGTAATCGACAATAGACGCACCTTTAGCAAGCGTAATGAAAGCAAGAACTGGTGAACTGAATGGTAGGTAACTTAATATTGCCGCGAGTGTTGTGTTGGGAAAATACACAGCATAAATGCCTGCAACTATTCCAAAAGCCACCAAGAAAATCAAGGGTAGTAAGAATTGTTGCCCGTCGGCATCAGCGCCGCTGCGTGCGCCAAGCACTGCAAATAAAGCCCCGTAAAACAAAAAGCTTGCTATAAAGAACAACAAAAAATGCACGAATAAAAAAGATAAATTGAGTTGCTCAAAAACCAAAGAAGACAACGGATTGAGTCTTTGCGGCGTCGCTTGCCCCCAATTGCTTGGGTCAAAAATATCTAGAAATACGGTTTGCTGTAAAAACAGTAATCCGAGCGTTAAAATCAACGCCCAACCAAGCAATTGTAAAAGTGCAACTATTCCAATACCCGCTATTTTACTCAGCATGAGTTGCTCCGGACGAATGCTGGCCAATAAAACCTCTACAATTCGATTGCTTTTTTCTCGGACCGTAGCCCTAAATATGGTCATGCCGTAGAGCCCAACAAAAAACAAAATAAAAGAACCCATGACAAAACCGGCCCATGCATTTGCCTCTTTTGCTTCATTCTTAGGGTCCTTGATATCTCTGAAAGCAAAAATAAAGCCTTGTTTAATTTGCCTGAAGGCTGCCTCAGTTAAGGAGGAGTGTTGGGCTGCAATGAGCTCTTCGATGCGCTTTTCTACTTGAAACTTGAGTTGTATGCGGATATCTGGACTCAATTGATCTCGGTAAAAAACAAAACATTTTTTATTGTTGAGTACTTTCTCATTGAGCTCCACCAACACGTCGAATTCTTGATAAGCATTGGCTTTGTCGAATTCTTTGATTTCGAGATAGTCGTCGAGAAAATAGTAATGGACATTTTTCTCTTCTTGCGCCATAAGGCGGTGCCCCATGATTTGCCCAGGATCGGCAATAAGCACTTTGAGTTCTTGCTTGCCTTGATCGGCGGCTTTCAAGATCGCAAACAAAGAAAGAAGCAGAACCAAAGGCCCAAGTACCAACATGTACCAGAATCCTTTTTGACTCAGTCTTTCTATGAGTTCGCGTTTGGTGAGCAGCAAAAACTTAGTCATGTTGCTTATCTTTTTGAGTAATCAAATCAATAAAAATTTCTTGCATGGAGGGTAACAAGAGCTCGAGATGCTCTACGGCAACCTGAGCTTGCAGGCTGCGCATGAGGTCATTGACTGTGCTCGTGCCTCGAAGCTGTAAAATGCACTCAAAGACGCCCTCTGTGGGTTCTTTTTGCTCAAGTAGCGTAAAATCAGTCCAGAGTGCATTGGCAAAGCTTAACATATTGCCTTTGAAACGGACAAAAATACGGCCCTTTGCGTGTGCCTGACGAAGTTTAATGACTGAATCTAAGGCCAGTAATTGACCCTGGTGCAACAGTGCTGCGTGGTCGCAGATTTCATCGACGCTTTTCATGTTGTGCGTAGAGAGAATAATGGTAGTGCCTTTCTCTTTTAATGCCTTGATTTCATTCATGATGAGCTCCACATTAAGTGGGTCAAAACCAGAAAGTGGCTCGTCTAAAATGAGCAATTTAGGTTGGTGCACCAAGGCTGCAATAAATTGAACCTTTTGCGCCATTCCTTTGGACAGCGCTGCAATGCGCTTATTTTGCCAGTCTTGAATTTCAAAATGAACCAGCCAGTGGTCTACATGCTGACTTGCTTCTTGCTTACTCAGGCCCCGAAGCTGTGCCAAAAACAATAAATGTGCTCGAACCTCCATGGTTTTGTACAAACCGCGTTCTTCTGGCAAATAACCAATTTGTTGGAGGTGTTTTTCATTCAGTAATTGATCTTCGAAGTAGATTTGGCCAGCATCCGGACTCAGCATTCGGTTGAGCATTCGGATTAGCGTGGTTTTACCCGCCCCGTTAGGGCCAAGCAAACCGAAAATTTGACCCTTAGGAACCTCCAAGGAAATGTTGTCAAGGACCAACTTGCGCTGATAGGACTTGCTGATTTGCGCTACTTTAATCATCGTTTAAAGCTAAGAAAAATCTCGACTAGCGCAACGTTCGCAGTGGTTTCCAACCGAATATTTTGGCCAAAACCAAATAAAGTACCGAAAAAAGGAATAGACTGCCTAATAAATAAAAGCTTAACGTGCCTGGTCCTCTGTGGTCCAAGAACAAGGCCTCGGTATGAAATACTTGCCAATCCGTAGAAAAGAGCAGTATACCGAATAAGTTGTTAAAAACATGAAAAGCTAGCGCGAGTTCTAAGCCGTCGTCTTGAACAGTAAGAAGTGCCAAAAAGAGACCCGCCATCAAATAATACAACAATAGAGCTGGGCCAAATGTGCTTATTTCTGGATTGGAAACATGTACGAGTGCAAAAAACACCGAGCTGATCAAGACACTCCACCAGACACTTTTGGTCCGGATGAACAAACCTTGCAAGGCGTAAACCCTAAAGATCAATTCTTCGGCAGCAGCTTGAAACGGAACCATTAGCAAGGCAACCCCCAAAAGAGGAAAAAAGCGCTCAGCTTTGAAATTCCAGGAAAGTAAAGTAGTTTGGCCAGACAAATAGGCCTCGCCAAAAGCAATAATGGTTAAAAGTACAAGAAGTAGGCTGCCAAACGCAAAAAATCGTTTCCATCGAAAAGCGCTTGCTGTGGTAAAAATGTGCAGCCATTTACGCTGATGGGCATAGCGCAAGTAACAAACAAGGCCAATGAATATGCATAGAAATGGAAATAGAACGCCGATCAATAAGCGCAATGAACCATAGGATGAAATGAAACCAGGGTTTTCAGGATCAAACAATAAACCCGGAAAATTCAACTTGATATCGAGGAGCAGTGGAAGATTGCCTAAAATGTACATGACAACGAGCAGGGCGAGCCCGCCTAAATAAAGCCCTATTGAACTTTTGTCTTGCTTGGCTATCTCTAAAAACTTCATGAACTAAAGATATCGCGCATTCGGCTGAAAAAACCTTTGTCTTTTTGGGCTTTGTAAGGGTCAAAATTCTCGGAATCACGGAGCTTTTCTAAAATCTCGCGTTCTTCTTTACTTACGTTCGTTGGGGTATAGATGTGCAAGTGGACAAATAAATCTCCGGTACCATAGCGCTGAACGTTGGGCAATCCTTTGCCGCGCAAACGCAAAACTTTACCGCTTTGAGTGCCGGCATCTACTTTGATTTTGACCTTCCCTGCTACTGTGGGCACCTCGATTGAAGCCCCAAGAACCGCATCGGTAAAGTTGAGAAAAGCGTCGAAATGAAGGTTTTCACCTTCTCGACGGAGGTCTTCATGGGCAACTTCTTCGATAACGACGATGAGATCGCCAGCTGCACCATTGAATGGGCCCGCATTACCTTTGCCGCGAACACTCAATTGCATGCCGTCTTCAACGCCTGCAGGTATTTCTATTTCTATGATTTCTTCTTGTCTTTTTAGGCCCTGTGCATCTGCGTCAGCAGGCTTGGTATCTACGGTTTTACCCGCACCCTGACATACATGACAGGCAGATTGGGTTTGCATGGCACCCAAAAAGGTTTGCGCTACGCGGGTAATGCGTCCGGTACCTTGACACGTTGGGCAATTTTTATAGGTAACGCCATCGGCTTGCACCAATTTGTTGACTTTGATTTTCTTTTTGACCCCAGTTGCAATTTCTTCGAGTGTGAGTTTCATCTTGACACGTAAATTGGTGCCTTTTACCACCCGAGATCCGCTACGGCTACCGCCAAAACTACTGCCGCCAAAAGCACCACCGAATATATCGCCAAATTGAGAGAAGATGTCATCCATGTTCATGCCGCCGCCGCCAAAACCGCCGCCACCGCCCATTCCGGCATGGCCAAAACGGTCGTATTGTGCTTTTTTCTCGGTATTACTAAGTACCTCATAGGCTTCGGCAGCTTCTTTGAATTTCTCCTCGGCGCTGGCGTCGTCAGGGTTTTTGTCTGGGTGGTATTTGAGTGCTAACTTGCGATAAGCCTTTTTGATTTCGGACTCATCGGCACCTTTAGATACACCTAATACTTCGTAATAATCGCGTTTGTTACTCATGTTTTATTTATTGACCAACGACTACTTTTGCAAAGCGCAATACTTTGTCATTGAGGTAATAACCTTTTTCTACATCTTCAATTACTTTACCTACTAAAGCCTTTTCAGGGGCTGGAATATTGGCGATCGCTTCGTGTAAATCGCTGTCAAATGGTAGGCCTTTTGCTTCCATTTCTTTCAAGCCTTTTGAAAGTAAAATTTGCTTAAACTTATGTTGGATAAGTTTAAAGCCCTCGCGCAGTGCAGCAATGTCTTCTAATTGCTCGTTGTTGGAAACAGCGCGGTCGAGATCATCTAAGACAGGAAGTAAGTCTTTGAGTAAACCACCGTTAGCCGAAACGATTAAATCGAGCCGTTCTTGATTGGTTCTTCGTCTGTAGTTATCGAACTCAGCATAGAGTCGTACAAATTTATCTTTGTACTCATCTGCCAATTGCTCCTCATTGTTTTCTTGATTTTCCTGAGGCTCTTGTTCTTGATTCATTTCTTGATCTAAATTTTGATCTTCGGTAGGTAGCTCGTTTTCGACTGACATGTTTACTAATTTATGCTTTTACTTGGCATTGACAAATATAAGACCAAGCAGATTATTGAGACAAGGTGGCAGTAATTTACTGACATAGGTGTCAAAAAAGCAGTATTTGATTTAGTTGGTCAAGTTTATGTAATTTTGAAGCACAATTATACTTTTCATGAAAAAAATTTGCTTTGCTTTTTTGCTGATGACAAGCTTTGGTCAGGCGCAATTACTGTATCAAATCTCCGGAAACGGGCTTACTGCACATTCGTATCTCTACGGGACCATCCACATGCTCCCCAAAGATCAATTTGAGCTCAGTAATAGCCTCAAACGTGCTTTTGATGCCAGCACAACGCTTGCTATGGAAGTAGATTTAAACATGAGCGGAGCCGAAAAAATTGCCCTTGCACAAAGAGTTTTGCTGCCCGAAGGCAAAACACTCAAAGATTTCATGACCGAACAAGACTATCTGCAACTAAAAATGTACTGTCTAGACAGCCTTGACTGGAGCGAAAGTAAGTTTGATAGAAGCAGCAAACTCAAGCCCATGTTCTTTTCGAGCATCCTTATTCAAGAAAGTATGCGCAAGATGGCCTCTTATGAAATGGAATTCAATAAAATGGCGAAGAAGAAGCATAAAAATGTAATGGGCCTTGAAACCATCGATTTTCAGCTTGGGCTTTTTGATCAGCTACCCATGGAAACACAAGTTGATATGCTCAAAAACGATTACAACAGTGACCTACAAACCTTCGATACGCTTGTTGCCTGTTACGTACAAGAAGATTTAGACAAACTAAACGTCATCATGAATGCAGAAACCGCTGCTCATCCGGAATTCAACGAGCTTTTATTGGTCAATCGCAACAAAAGTTGGATCGAGCCAATGCGCATTCAAATGCAAAAAGAAAGTACCTTTTTTGCTGTTGGAGCTGGTCATTTAGGAGGTACTCAGGGCGTTATTGCACTCCTTCGCGAAGCCGGATACACAGTTACAGCTATCAAACAAAAATAAGATGACGCAACAAGAGGTCTTTCAACAAATCGTTGATTACAGACGCAGTAACCGCAAATTTGACCCTACTATAAACGTTCCAAATGACGTGATCGAAAGGAGTCTCAAAAGAGCAATACTATCACCCAATTCAAGCAACATGCAACTTTGGGAGTTCCATTGGATCAATAGCCCTGCTGCACTTGAGCAGATGGTGCCAATTTGCTTGAATCAATCAGCAGCAAAAACGGCACAACAAATGGTTGTTTTTGTAGCGCGCCCTGACAAATGGAAATCCAGGCAACAATGGCATTTGCGTCAAGTAAAAAAAGAAATCCAAGGCGAACCAACCAAGGCGCAAAAAATGATGCTTCAGTATTACGGAAAGGTTATGCCCTTACTTTATGCAGCTGATCCTCTCCGAATTTTGGCTGCATTAAGACTCACGATTAGTTTCTTCGGTGGGCTGTTCAAGCCGTTTTACAGAACCGGTGGTGCCTCAGCGGTTCAGGTAGTCACGCAGAAGTCATGTGCACTCGCTGCCCAAACTTTCATGCTTTCTATAGCAGCCGAAGGTTTTCATACCTGCCCCTTAGAAGGATTTGACGAAAAGCGCCTCAAGAAAATGCTCAAATTGCCACGAAGAACTTTCATCAATATGGTGGTTGTGGTCGGTAAAGGTACTGAGCCCGGAATTTGGGGAGAAAGAGTACGAGTGCCCTACGAAGAAGTTGTGCTCAAGTATTGAGATAATTTTGAACACTTACTTTTAGACCGGGTTTCATTGGTCCAAGTTCTTGGATAATGCTGATTTGGGCCCGAACCTCTGTGTCTATTTCCGGATATTTCTTGCGTAAACGCTTCAGGTGATAGAGTGCATACACACGATTGGCTACTTTACTATTATCATCTTGAAAAATCGAAAAATACAAATCTAGCAAAGCTCCTTCGTTTTTGTGTCGCAGCGGTAAGAGCAGTAAAACTGAGAGTAAACTGCGCTGTACGTCGTGTCTAGCAGTTGCGAGCAAGCCCGTTTCTAGTTGTTCTTGAAGCCTATACAGCAATTGCGGCTTAGCCTTCGCGACATGCACCAAAAGCCAAGCGCTATAAGCTGGAATCGGGTGCTTTTTGTTAGAAAATGCAAGCGCTATTAATGGAAATAACGCCAAAGGGTTTGCAACAAAATAAAGATGCAACTGCGTAAAACGTGGTTTCTTGGCGCGTTCTAAAATAAGTTGTTCGATATCTTGCGCTTCGAACACTACTCTGGTTTTGTATCAGCTTTCTTTTTACTTGGTTTGGCTTTATCGATACTGAGTTTGAGGACTTCTTGGCCCGTTTCGAAATCGAGTACGATGGTATCGCCTTCTTGCAAGTTAGAATTGATGATTTCTTCTGCAAGTGGATCTTCAATATATTTTTGAATGGCGCGTTTGAGAGGACGTGCACCAAACTTTTCGTCGTAGCCTTTGTCGGCAATGAAATCTTTGGCTGCAGCAGTACAACTCACGTGGTAACCGAGATTTCCGATACGCAACAAAAGTTTTTCCAATTCAATATCGATAATGAGGTGAATGTCTTCGCGCTTGAGTGACTTGAACATGATCATGTCGTCTACGCGGTTGAGAAACTCTGGAGAAAAAGCTTTTCGGAGCGCATTTTGAACTACCGAAAGTGCGTTTTGTTCTTGCGCTTCTTGCTGTGCTTTGGTTCCAAAGCCCATTCCTGTGCCGAAGTCAGCGAGTTGGCGCGCACCAATATTGGAGGTCATGATGAGGATGGTATTTTTGAAGTCAATTTTGCGACCTAAACCATCGGTCATGTGACCGTCGTCGAGCACTTGCAATAATAAATTAAAGACGTCTGGGTGGGCCTTTTCGATTTCGTCGAGCAAAATAATAGCATAAGGCTTGCGTCTGACTTTTTCGGTTAGCTGCCCTCCTTCTTCATAGCCGACGTAGCCCGGAGGCGCACCAACAAGTCGAGAGATCGAGAATTTTTCCATGAATTCAGACATATCGACACGGATGAGTGCGTCGTCGGTGTCAAATAAATTTTTAGCAAGAATTTTGGCAAGTTGCGTTTTTCCGACACCTGTTGGGCCCAAAAAGAAAAATGTTCCGATTGGCTTGTTGGGGTCTTTTAAGCCCGCCCGATTGCGTTGAATAGCGCGCACAACTTTGGCTACGGCTTCGTCTTGGCCAATTACCTTTCCTCGGATTTGTTCGGCCATTTTGACGAGCTTGCCAAGTTCGGATTCAGAAATTTTAGTCACTGGCACGCCGCTCATCATGGATACTACCTCAGCGACGTTTTCTTCTGTAACTACAACCCGGTTGTTTTTAGCTTCTTCTTCCCATTTGTTTTTAGCGACTTCGAGCTCTTCTTGCAACTTGCGCTCTGCGTCGCGCAGCTCGGCTGCTTTTTCGTATTGCTGAGAACGAATAACCTCGGCTTTTTTACCTTTTAAATCTTCAATTTGACCTTCGATGTCGGTAATGTCTTTGGGCACATGTAAATTGGTAATATGCACACGAGAACCGACTTCGTCGAGAGCATCTATGGCTTTGTCTGGTAGGTGGCGATCGGTGATATAGCGCTCTGTCAAGCGCACGCAAGCCGCAATGGCTTCGTCGGTGTAGCGCACACTGTGGTGATCTTCGTAGCGCTCCTTAATGTTATTGAGAATTTGAATGGTTTCATCAATAGAAGTAGGTTCGATAATCACTTTTTGGAAGCGGCGTTCGAGCGCGCCATCTTTCTCGATATATTGACGGTATTCATCTAGGGTAGTTGCGCCAATAGCCTGCATTTCTCCGCGAGCGAGCGCGGGCTTAAACATGTTGGATGCATCTAGTGAACCACTTGCACCTCCGGCACCTATAATCGTGTGGATTTCGTCGATAAATAAAATGACGTCAGGATTCTTTGCGGTCAAGAGCATCACGGCACATCAACATGCCAAGTTCAAAGAAGTCTTC
>JALRJE010000110.1 GCA_023268965.1 Crocinitomicaceae bacterium | reverse complement strand
AAAGAAGCACGTCAAAAAGGATTTTTGAAATAACCTGTTGGGAAACAGAATTAATAGTTAAGAAATGGCTAAGAAGAGTAAAGGCAACCGCATCCAAGTAATTCTAGAATGCACAGAGCATAAAGAATCAGGAATGGCTGGTACATCACGCTACATCACAACCAAGAACCGTAAAAATACGCCAGACCGTATGGAGATTAAAAAATACAATCCCATCCTAAAGCGTATGACTGTCCATAAAGAAATTAAATAAGTAAGTCATGGCAAAGAAAGTAGTTGCAACGCTCCAGAAAGGTGGAGGAAAAGAACATACAAAAGTGATCAAAATGGTCAAGTCTGAGAAGTCTGGCTCTTACACTTTCAAAGAAGAAATCGTACTCAACGATAAAGTTAAAGAATGGTTTACTAAAGGCTAAATCGTTGTGCATTCCCTTTTAAAGCTTCCAAGTTGGGAGCTTTTTTTTTTATCTTAGCAAATGGGCCTATTTGATTTTTTTTCAAAGTCTAAAAAAGAAACCCTCGATCCGGTTCAAAAAGAAACCCTTGATCAAGGTCTAGAGAAAACCAAACAAACGTTCTTCTCCAAAATTACGCGCTTGCTCGTCGGCAAAAGCCGTGTAGACCAGGACGTCCTCGATAACCTAGAAGAACTCCTCATTACCGCCGATGTCGGCGTCGAGACCACCCTCAAAATCATTGAGCGCATCGAGACACGCGTTTCCAAAGACCGCGTCATTAACTCCGAAGAACTCAACCAAATTCTCCGAGACGAAATCATTGCACTTCTCGAAGAAAATGCGGCCAACTTTGAAGGCCAACTCAAAGTAGACAAACCAACTGACGGCAACCCCTATGTTTTGATGGTTGTAGGCGTCAATGGCGTGGGTAAAACCACCACTATTGGAAAACTAGCTTATCAAATGAAACAAGCGGGTTTGAAAGTCGTTTTGGGCGCTTCCGATACCTTTAGAGCAGCAGCCGTAGACCAACTCATCATTTGGGCAGAGCGCGTTGGTGTGCCAATTGTACAACAAGGCATGGGTGCCGACCCTGCAAGCGTAGCTTTTGATGCGTTGCAATCTGCCAAAGCACAAGGCGCTGATGTTGTGATCATCGATACCGCTGGGCGCCTGCATAATAAGGTCAACCTCATGCAAGAACTTTCTAAGATCAAGCGCGTCATGGACAAAGTGGTGCCCAATGCACCTCACGAGATTTTATTGGTTCTCGATGGTTCTACAGGGCAAAACGCCTACGAACAAGCCAAACAATTTGCACAAGCTACCGATATCAATGCGTTAGCAGTAACTAAATTGGACGGTACGGCAAAAGGAGGTGTGGTTATTGGTATCTCTGACCAAATGAAAATTCCTGTCAAGTACATTGGAGTAGGCGAAAAAATGCAAGACCTCCAGCTTTTTGACCGCAAAGCCTTCGTCGAAACGCTCTTCAAATAAATAAGCGGGATCATCTGCTGTTCCCCTAAGTTACTATATCAACTGCTGCGCTACGTAAGTAGCATACTGGCCTTTGAGCGCCATGAGTTCGTCGTGCTGGCCTTGTTCGGTGATTTGACCATCTTGCAAGACCAATATTTGGTCTGCCCTGCGTATTGTAGATAAACGGTGGGCAATTACGATTGAGGTACGGCCTTTCATCAATTCTTCCAAAGCATCTTGAACCAATTTTTCAGAGGTAGAATCAAGGGCTGAGGTGGCCTCATCTAAGATGAGAATACTTGGGTTTTTGAGTATCGCACGCGCAATAGCAATGCGTTGTTTCTGACCTCCAGACAACTGAATGCCGCGGTCGCCAACCTCCGTATGCATTTGTTCAGGGAAGGTCGAAATGAATTCCCAAGCATTTGCTTTTTGAGCAGCTTCAGTAACCTCAGCGTCAGAGGCATCTGGACGCCCAAAACGAATGTTTTCTAAAATACTCCCTGAAAACAATAAAACCTCTTGTGGAACAACCGCCATGTGCTTGCGCAACTGATGAAGATCGAGCTCATTTGCATTTTGGTTTCCGAAGTAGATGCTGCCCGAGGTTGGCTTGTAGAATTGTAAAATCAGGTTGGCAATGGTCGATTTACCCGACCCACTCTGTCCTACTAAGGCAAGCGTTTGGTTTGGCGCTAAATTGAAATCTATACCCTTCAAAACATTGATGTCGGGTCTTTGTGGATAATGGAAAACAAGTTGCTCAAAACGCAGTGAGCCATCAATTGCTAATGATTTTTCTGCTTGGGAAATTAAATTTTCGCCCTCTTCTTGGAGTAAATCGAGTAAATTTTCAGTAGCACCCACCGCTTTTTGTACGCTGGCATACAAATCTGGGAGTGAACCAATAGAGGCACCCATCATGATGGTAAACAACACAAACTGATAGAAGCCCTCTGAGGCCAACTCAGGGTTAGGGCCTTGGGTCATGAGGAGACCTTTCCAAACAATAAATACGATAGCGCCAAATAGGCAAAAGATGATAAACGATACAAATAAACCCCGCCATATTCCGCTCCTCACGTTGAGGTCACGGGTTTGTTGGGTGCTCTTTTTGTATTTACCCAATAAAAACCATTCGTTGGTAAAAGCCTTCACGTTGGCAATACCCGTTAAGGCTTCTTCTAAGATCGAATTGGAAGTAGCGATATAGTCTTGGGCTTCTTTACTGAGTTTGCGGATGTAACGGCCAAAAAAAACCGCTACAATAGCCATGACAGGTACAGTTGCCAACATAATCAGCGAAAGCTTCCAGGATATAAAGAACAAAAAGGCAATACCGCCAAAAACAATGATAATTTGTCTGAAGAATTCAGCAATGGTAGTGCGCAGCACTTCTTGAATTTGCGTGATGTCCGATGCCACTCTTGATGTAAGCTCCCCTACCTTTTGACGGTTGAAAAAGTCCATTGGCATATTGACCAAATTTTCAAAGGCATCGTTGCGCATGTCGCGCAGGGCATTTTCGGTGACGTTATTAAATAGCACCACCCTTACAAACGAAAAGACACTTTGAAAAAAAAATAAAATAAAGAGGGCAAGTGCAATTTGATTGACATTCGAGAGGTCAATTAAGCGGATGGCCTGCTCTGGATTTGATGAAGTATTTGTGCTACCGAGTAGCTTACCCATGAGGTAAGGAAAAACCAAACCAGCAGAGGTACTGAGCACCAAAAAAATCCAGCCAATAAAATACGTACCTGCATATGGTTTGAGATAGCGTAGAAAACGAGCAGCTTTGCGCCAGCTGTCTTTGGTTAATTTAACTTTGGGTTCTTTCGTTTTTTTGGGTCTCATCATGGCTATTAGCGCTTTGCTCTACAAATTTAACGTGCTTTCTTTGGGCAACTGCTTTTTTTAACGATTTTTGTCGAAAGAATTTGAAATTCTAAAAAATATACTATCTTTGCATTC
>JALRJE010000019.1 GCA_023268965.1 Crocinitomicaceae bacterium | reverse complement strand
ATTGTACCCGTAAAAACCAAACCTGTACTACCAGAGCCAGCAGAACCTGAAGTTCTAATTTCATATTCATAACCACTAGGCGATCCACTTGGCGCTATCCAAGAAATAACAGCTGAAGTAGCCGTAATTGAGGATGCGCTAACTGAGGTTGGAATGGCACAGCTTGATGTTGTTAAACTAGCATTGGCCCAAGTGGAATAATCTCCATTACCACAACTTGACCTCACATAATAAGAATAAGTTGTTGAACCCGTTAATCCAGTTATATTGGCGGATGTTGTTGAAACAGTGCCAGAAGTTATAAGTCCTGTAGCACCTGACCCTGCGGCACCTGATGTCCGTACTTCATAATCGTAATTAGTTGGCGTTGTTCCGGTAGAAGGAGCCGTCCATCCAATTGTAGCTGTTTGATAAGAAATATTACTAGATGATAAAGCTGTTGGCGGAATACATGTTGGTGCTAATTCGATTTGAAAATCATCAATGTGAAAATCAATATCAGACGAAGATATACAAGTAGCCACAAATGCTATTTTAACAACTCCACTATACTGAGATAATAAAACCGTTTCAAAAGCACCTGTATTACTGTAAGTTCCTGAACCAGCATAAGATTTTATAATGTTCGTATTTGACCAAGTAGCACCCCCATCTGTTGAAACTACAACATCAACTTTATGCGATGACAAAGTACTAACTGAACTTGTACCGTTATAAGATGTTACAGCATACTTGTATTTTAATTGATATAAGCCAACCGTATTTCCTAAATCTATTTCATTCGAAATTAACCAATTATTTGAATTACTCCATAAATTAATGGAAGCTCCAACATTTGAACTATTAGCATTTGCAAAACCATTTGATTTTTTTAACCAATTACTTGTTGTTCCTGAAAGTGTTGAACTTGACGTTAATGCACCTGAAGATTCTGACCAACAAATTGGTGCAGGTGCAGCTCCAGTAAATGTCGAAAAATCTTGAACTTGCGTTGGTGCTATTTCGGGTGCGCAACTAGTTGAAACTATTATTGTTGAACTGTTTGAAGAATTACAACTTGAACCCACTGCAACTAATCTATAATAATAAGTTGTTGAAGCAGATAAACCCGTTACTGCGTATGTTATTACATTTCCAACATCAAGACCATTATACCCAGAAACGATATTATTAAAACTGTTATCAGTTGCCACGTAAAGAAGGTAACTAGATGCCCCTCCATTGGAAGCCGACCAATTTGCGGTAAATCCGTTTGTAGAAATTGATGTTGCTGCGCTTACTGACGGAGCTGAGACACATGTAGTTGTACTTAAAGACAAAGGTGAAGCACTCAGATATACTGGGCCACCTGAACACGAAGTATTGTTGTAACTGAAAATATGATAATAATACGTTGTATTTCCTGTTAATGAAGAACTTGTAAAACTTGTTGATGACGAAGCTTGTACCACAGAAGTTCCTGTTCCAAAAGTTGTCGATCCAGTGGAATACGTTGTGCCATCAACAGGTGTTGGAGGAGTTGCACTTGTGCTTCTCACTACCAAATACCCACTAGGTGCAGAAGCTGCAGCAGTAAAAGAGGCTGATATCGAAGAGTTAGAAATCGAACTAAATGTCAAATTCGTTGGTTGATCTGCTGGTGATTGACAAGGCGCTGGAGGACTCCATCTAAAAGTTAAACCAGAAACTGGTGAGACTGAACTAGAAAATGTAACAGTAGATGAACTTGATGTACCAGCAATTGTTGATGCCCAATCAGTACTAGTTGACCTGTTTTGGTAATCTGATGATGCGGTTGTACCTCGAATCCCTACTTGACCGACAGTGGAAGACGATGTTGAAGAAGACCCATAAATGATATCGATAAGATTGGATGATTCATACAACAATATTTGAGCATCCATTACATGACTTGTGGAATTCCATACAGGTGCATAACTCGTATATTGAATAGTTAAAACTCTGTTCGGTGCAGTTCCAGTTGTCTCATAAAAAACTCCTCCTACAGCTTTACCATCTCTCGAAAAAAAAGCAATCATGTTAGAATTAGAGGTGCTTGAAATTGCTGAAGAAGAACTAACTGCTCCTGAAGCCCCCAATCTTATACATCCATTTGAGCTAGCAACAAATTGGGTAAAAGCAGTACCATTAAAAACAAAATCAAACCCAATATTAGTTGCAGATGAATTACCATCATCTACTCCGGGTGCTACAATTTGTGTACCTGTTATGGAATTGTAAACACCAGAAAAAGAATTAAATGAATAATTTGAAACCTGCCCCCAAACCCTTTCAACCAACGAACTGAAAGTAACGAGAAGGAATAAAGAAATGTACAACAAGGATCGGATTTTTGATCGAGAGTCAATCAACTTTTTCATAGCAGTAATTTAGTTTTGTGATCGCAATTTATTAAAACACAAAATAAAGCATGCCTTTACCCCCACGTCACCCCTACTACATTCCACTTTAAATAGGGTTCTCCTATTTTAAATTTTGACTAAATTAGGCCAATGCTTTTTGCTCATCTTACCGTATTTCTTTCGTCCATTGCATTCCTACTTTTTGCCGTGCGTTACAAACAGCAAATCATGGCAGAAAAAATGCTGACGTTATTTTCGCTTATTTACTTGCTCAATACCACTATGTTTTTGTCCTATCAATACTATGGTTTTGATGCGAAGTTGCTCTTAGATTTATCCGGAGTCATTACTGAATTACTCACCCTAACTATGCCTGTGGCATATTTACTATTATTAGGTTGGCAAAATAAGAAATGGACGAATAGCGTCACGTTATTTACCTTTCTTGTGTTTGTTGCCGGAGGTACTTTGCTGCATTTTTATATTGCGGATGATTCTGGTTATTTATTTTATCACGAGAATACAAAAGCTAAGTATAATGTTGAATTTCAGATAATCATAGATCTGATCATTTTTATACTTTTCTTATTGCTTTTTACCCGTGTACTTAAACAAAAAAATCAAGAGCTTTTTGACGGTGATTTTAAAACGTCAATCGGAATTGTTTTTATTGGTTATTATCTACAAGATTTGATTGTTCTTGGCGTGATGGCTTACTTCACCTCAGACGAAATGCTAAACGAGATGATTTTCTATTTCGGCAATATCCTCAATTTCTTGATTGTACTGATGCTCGTTTACCTTTCTATACAAACCAACTGGTTAAAGGAATGGCATATAATCAAAAAGAGTATTGGAAAAAGTAAAATTGGCATTCCACAATTTGAAATAATTACACCCTCCAAACCACTTGTAAAATCTCAATTGGAAAAATTGCAGTTAATCGATTACCAAAATTTGAAAACTGAGTTTATTGTGCATTATCAAAATATTTTTGAGCGGATTGATCAATTTGAAAATTTATCCAAAACAGAAAAAATGTATTTATTTTTTCTACACTTTGAAATTCCTCATAAAGACCTTGCAGATGTCTTACATGTCTCCAACCGAACTATCGAGACTAATTTTTATCGGGTACGTAAGAAAATACAAAAGCAGCCCTAGTGAGGCTGCACTTGTATTTTAAATCATCTTGATTCCTATTTAAACAACCTAAACCCTTTCAATGCCATTAATGGGTCTTGGTTTGGGAATTCCGGTTGACCCGGCCATGGCGACATCATGACCATTGAGATCTCGCTGTCCAATTTAACTTGTTCTACTTTTGGTGCTTGGTAAGCACGTTTTGTGGTAGTGTTGTTATTTTGAGTTTTCATTTGCTTTCGGTTTTGGTGTTTAATTAGTGACCTGTACTACTTAGTACACCATTACTTTTTTCATTTCTGATTTCATTGGTGTTTGTACACGCACAAAGTAAACACCCATTCCGTTGCTTAGTTGCAAGCTAGTTTGTGCACTAGTAATTGCTTTCTGAGCAACTAAACGACCCGCGCCATCAAAGATTTGGATATCTCCTGAAGTAGTAAGGTCTGAAGAAAGAGCAACTGTTACAGCCCCGTCTTGGTTAGCAATGACTGCAATTTGACCGCTCGTTAAGTCTTCAACACTGGCTTGCCCTTCGTTTCCAGCCTGCCCACCATTATTAGTTCCGTTAGGCAAATGGAAGTGAAGTACAAAACGATCGGCAACTACACCAGAGTTACCGTAGAACTCATAGATTGGGTTGACACCCATATCTTGGAAGATACCTTCTTGCTTGTCTTCAAGGATAACTAAACCGTTTTCTACAAAAGATTCAGCCATTTCAAACTTGTAAACTTGAGTTGAAGGTAGCTCAACAGTAAGTGGCGCACTTGTTTGTGCTTTCCCTTTTTTCAAGGCATTGATCACTAATTTGTCATTTCCTACAGGGCAGTATACTTGTGCTTTATTCGGTAAGAAGAATTTCTTGGAGTCGTAATCTTCAACTTCTGATGTTGCGTTGGCATCTGTATAAATAACTACTTGGTCATAGAAATCACCACTCACAAGATTCAAACGCGCAAAGGCAGGGAAGCTTGTGATGTCTTTTAGACCCACAGCACCAGACTGGTGTGAGAGCATTGATTTAGTCATGCTAATAGAACCGGTAGTCGTTGGGTTTACCACAACCCAAAATGCTTGCATTGGTGCAATAAAGCTTGTCATGGCCACGTTGCTAGGATTAACTGCAACATTGCCCGTAGCATTGTAGGTATCATATACCATAGAACTTCCATTACTTGTAGGTATACAATAAGTAGATGAAATGTTGGTAGAAGCAGTGAATATTTGTTCCCAATCAAGGTAAGCAGTATATGGATTAGCCATCAAATGACAACCAGCAAATGATCCACCAGAGTTTGATAAATTTGGAATACTTGCATCTATACTATACAGACTTGTTCCGGAGAAATTAAGTGTTGTTGAAGGTGCACTCGTTCTGAAAACATATCCAGTCGTTGGAGAAAGAACTGTACTATTATCGGAAATTTGCAAACTCCATTGTGGTTGTCCTGACTCTGACCATGACCACAAACGATTGTCTGTACCAGCGCTTCCAAAAGCCGCTCCTCTTGTCAAATTATTCAAAGGAACACCCATATACCAGAAACGCCCAGTTGGTGCTGACCCAGAACCACCAGCACCTGTAACGGTTTGCTTCACATTGTAAGTACCAGAACCAGCAAGTGAAGTTCCTTGGATGAATGTAGCTCCATTTTCTAGCGTGAACGCACCGTTGTTGGTGAGGGCGCCGGTGAGGGTGAGTTGTTTGTTTGAACCAATCACCAACGTTCCATCTATGGTCAAATTTGCTACCGTCGCCGAGGATGCATCCATATTAACTATAGTGTTTGCTGGAATAAAAACATTTGAATTTAGGTCAGGTAATTTAGGACACCAATTTGAAGCCATACTCCAATTACCAGAGGGCGATATCCAAGAAACAGAATGAAAAGAACCAAAATCTGTCATATCTATACCATTTGCTAGATTGTCAAATCGAATACTTGGGTCAGACCAACCAGAAGAACTAGATCCTGAACAAATTCCACTTTTAAGAGTTATGTTTTGATTAGCAGTACTAACTCCATTTGCTATCCACGCAGAGCCAGGATCTACAGAACAGACGCCAATCATATCTTGAAATACAGAACCTAAATAAACCTCTATTGCATCATCACCGTTAAATGTGAAACCAAAAGTGGTAGATCCCGACAAGCTACTACCATTGATATTTGCGTAGTTTACTAAATCTGTAGTGCCAATTACCCAAACTTCACCTGGCTCTAGAATACCCGAGGTTACTGTTGCTCCACTTAAATTAGTGCAAGAACCACCATTAGTTCCCTGATTGATTTTAAGATTGTTAATAGCAAAATCAATCGAACTTGAAGAAGTATTTAAAATTTCAATTCCTTTTGGAGTAGAACCACTGTTTGTCTCAATGTACTGTGATATCACCACCTGCCCCCAAACCCCTGCACTTACAAAGCATAATAGCACCAACAAGCATACCGAAGAAAATAACTTAACAGATTTCATAGTCGCAGTTTTTTTAACAAATGTCGTGTAGTTTGGTCAGGCTAAAATTATTGGGTTGTTAATATTATATCAAGAAATCATGAGCATTCTTATGCACATCATAATTTGAGGTTATGAACAATGTAATTTATTGATTATGAACAACCTTACGCATAAACCCCACCCGTGTGGATAAACAAGATTGTTTGGATTTGAGGCTTGAGTGAGGGGAGTTGATCGGCGAGCGCGTATAGGGCTTTGGCGGTGTAAGTGGGTTCGATGGGGAATTGCTGGGTGTTGTTGAAGGCGGCGGTGAAGTGCAGGAGTTCGGGGGTGGTTTTGGCATAGCCGCCCTGGTGGTAGGTGTCGAGGACGGTGACTTGATTCCAATTGAACTGGAGGTGTGCTGTGAGTGGGTTTTGTTTGACTTTGGAGGCCAGCGCTTGCATTTCGGAAAGGGAGTCATAACCCTTCAAGACGGGTACGACAAAGAGTTGGGTAGTTGTTGGAATGCTTGCTAAAATACCCATGCTGGTGGTGGTGGTGCCTTGCGCGATGAAAACCGCATCGAAATGTTGGTTGTTGTTTTGGACCACAGCTTCTTTGTAGATTTCTGTACACCCTAAAATGCCTTCTGGGTTGGCGCCGCCTTCTGGAATATGCCAAGTGGGTTTGTTTTGGTCTTTCGAAAGTCCGGTTTGGTGCTTGCTTCGGATATAGATGGTTCTATCGATGAATTGGAGGTGCATAGACAAGCGGTTGCATTCGAGCAACATTGGATTACTTTTCTCATTTAATTCTTCGCCCCTCACCTTTCCAATTATAGGTATACCCATTTCATTTGCGGCGGCAGCACTCGCTAATAAATGATTGGAATATGCGCCTCCATAGGTCAAAAGTTGGGTTGCTGCTGCTTCTTTTGCAGCCCATAAATTGCCTTCTAATTTGCGAAGTTTGTTGCCCGAAATAAAAGGATCAATTAAATCGTCGCGTTTGACGAACATTTTTACATCTGTTTTGTTAGCCAATAAGAGTTTGAAGGGTTCAAGTTGAGAACGACTTTTTAACTTTGCAAACCACAGTGACACATCAATACTCATGAGCGAAGATTTTTCTGGATTTTCTAAAAAAAGTCATTTAAACGACGAAGATTACTATTTATCTGAAGAAGGGTATATTGTTTTTAAGGAACAGTACCATCTCAAGCGCGGTTATTGCTGCAAAAGCGGTTGCAAACACTGCCCCTATGGCTACGACGCCAAAACTGGCCGAATTGCTGAATATCCCAAAAACTAATCGATCCCGAGCTCTGGAAACCGACCTTTATACTGCTTCAAAATATTTTTGATTTTTTGAATATCGGCATCGGCATCTCCCGAAGGCCAAACCAAGCTATGAAAACCTCCTGTTTTGGTAGCAAAATCGATATAAGCCACATAAATGGGGACCTTTGCCTTTTCGGCCACGTAATAAAATCCTTTCTTCCAATTCGGATTGTAGCTACGTGTTCCCTCCGGTGAAAAGACCATAAACATGGTGTCGTACTTTTCGAAATACGCAAGCGCGGTGTCCGTAAGGTTGTTTTTCTTACTGCGGTCTACTGGAATACCTCCAATGGCTCTCAAAAACCAACCAAGCGGCCCCCAAAACAATTCTTTTTTCATGAGGTAGCGGCCTTTCACACCATATTGATAGAAAGCCAAGCGGCCCAGAATAAAATCCCAGTTAGAGGTGTGTGGCCCAACTGCAACAACACATTTACGGATGCCTTCCGGTGGGGTTGGATCTACCTTCCAACCTATTAACCAAAAAATAAATTTTGCAACGAACTTCATGCCCTAAAGATAAACAATTCATCTTTGACATATCTTTACACCGTGAAGTTGCTCAAAGAACTCGTATTCAGCTTATTTGTTTTGCTCTTACTCTATTTGAGCTATGCGCTTGCACCATTTTTAGACTTACCCGAGTCTAGGGCCGCGCAGGTCCCTACTTTTAAGCAGCAAGTATTTAGTTTTTCAGTATTACCGATCCAAGTGATCCAAAGTTGGTTGCTCGAACAACAACTCGAATCAAAAGACGAAGCAGTTCAAGACGCACTTCAAAAGATGTCGTTATTAATCAAAGAAAAACCGAATGCTGCCTTGTCAGGTTTTCAATTTGATCTTACCGGAGCCGTTGCCTATTATCTTTTAGAACATCCTAAAAAACAATTTTCTTGTTTGTTTTTACCCGGCAACGGTGTTCAACTCGGATGGCAGCAAAACGCGTATTTCGGGATTGAAAAAGGCATTTTTATTTTTACGGAAAGCCTGAACCCCTCAGAGGCAAAGTATTTTGAAGAATGTGTACAAGGTCTCCAGTTTGAAACCAGACAATTCAAATCCAGAGAACACACTTTTGAACTGCAACAACAAACCTATACCCTCAACTGGGAGAAGCATGCTTTCTCATTGGAGTTACCCAAAACAAGCAAAAAAGCGACAACCATTCTTCAACCAAATGGTTTTCACATGAGCAGCCCACTTGCATTGAGTAATTTACCAAGTACTTTGGAGTTCTTTGGTAAGATCAACGCGGCTTCTGTCAATTATTACGGTGCAAAGCTCAACACCAAGCAAGCACTCGCTTTAGAATTTGAAGCACTTCTCACCTTTGACAGCAATCAGCACCGAGAAGATTTTTTAGCAGCTGCAAAAAGTGCTTTTAGAGACTGGCAATGGGCAGCCAATTTTGTACGGGTCAACGAGACACTATACGCCATCAAAAA
>JALRJE010000055.1 GCA_023268965.1 Crocinitomicaceae bacterium | reverse complement strand
CCTATCTCTGCCGATGATTTGATTTATTAATGGCTGCTCGCAGAGCAGTCACTCACGGTTGACTTAGAGATACAACCAAAATCTTGCGTGATTTTTCCAGGGCGTGTACTGGCAAACAGGGGGCGAATAATGGTCACCGCCACATACAAAGCGACCAGCGCACCCAACACAATGGCCACGTAATTGAGGCGCTCAGCACGCAACTGATGCGTGTGAAGGCGTTCAAGACGCGGGCCTGTAGGTTCGCTAGACCGTGTTGGCGATGGCGTACGTTGGGCGGAAAGTTTGGAAGTCACGGGCGCTGCAAAGTAACAAAACTGCAGCGATGGTAATTTTTATAGTTCGAAAAATCTATACGCTCAGAGGCGTAGTCCTGCGGGCGTATCACGCCCGTGAAACACCTTAGAAAAGAAACAACGCTGCCACGCTAAAACCTGTGACAGAGACGACATTGGAACGCAATCTGTCGCGAGAAATGCGCAGCGTGGTGGTGTCATTGAGAGCATGCTCATAGCCAATGTTGTACATCATGGCGCGGTCTTTGGTTCGCTCTAAATCGGCATCGTCACGATCCAATTTGACATAGGCAGCCTTGCCATAAAACCCGCTGTAGGTGAGCTTGTAGCCAAAGGTCATCAATGTGGTTTCCACATTTTGGGAGCCCAATTGCCCCGTGCTACTGCTGATCGGCCCCGTGTACTCCACACCGTGTTTGACGTCGGCCATCAAAGGCCACTCGTAGCCAACCACCACATTGATTTGGCTGGTGCTGTAACTTTGCGCACTGCGTGTGCCAGACAGATTTTAGTATTCCGCCCCCATATAAGGGTCAGCATAAGCTTGGCTGGCCAACAAGAAAAGACTCACCACAAGCGGTCGGTGGCAGAAGTTTTTCATCTTGACTCCTTATTTGCTGCGCTCGTACAACGGCATCACTTTAGGCAAGTTCGCTTGGATTTCTTCAATGCGCGTGTTGCCTGAGGGGTGGGTGCTCAGCCACTGGGGTGGTGCACCTTTGTTGGCGGCGCTCATTTTTTGCCACAGCGTCACGCCTGCACGTGGGTCGTAACCTGCACGCGCAGCGATTTCCATGCCCACCAAATCGGCCTCGGTTTCATCGTCTCGGCTGAATTTGAGGTTCAGCAAATTGGCGCCCTGCTTGGCTACCAAATCAGTGAGCTGTGGGCTCACACCAAAAAACACCGAAGCCACAGTGCTGCCAATGGTGGCGACGCCATTGGTGGCTGCGGCTTTGCCCATACGCTCACGCGCGTGCTCACGCAAAGCGTGGGCAATTTCATGGCCCATGACCATGGCCACTTCGTCGTCGGTGAGTTGCAGCTGCGTGAGGATGCCGCTGTAAAAAGCAATCTTGCCGCCAGGCATGCAAAACGCGTTGATTTGGTTGGAGCCCACAAGGTTGACCTCCCACTTCCATTCTTTGGCGCGAGGATTCCAGTCAAAGCTGTGTGGAATCAACTCTTTGGCGATGCGACGCAAACGGATCACTTGTGGGTGGTTATCGGGCCCGAGCGCGTTCTTGCTGGCGGCTTCTTTCATCATGTCAGCGTATTGCTTATGCGCTGACTGCTCGACTTCTGCTGCGGGTACAAGGCCCGCAAACACGGAAGATTCTTTGCTGACTTCCACGCCGTCACGTGCCAGCAGCACACCGCTGCCAAGGCCGCAAGCGCAACCGACACAACCGTAAAGAAAAGCGCGTTTGGTGAGCATGGAAAAGTCTCTTTGTGAAAGGCTGAAAATAGAGGAATGAACGATACCAAAAAACTCAGCTGGCTGACCGCACTTCATGTGTACTTAGAACCTGCCTCATGGCGCATGTTGTGCCTCGGTTTTTTTTTGGATCATCATTTAATTACGGAAGCTCAATAGCGCCAATGTCCGGTGGATTTCCACGTCCTTGGCCAAGAATATCTGCAAAAACAGCTGAATTGATGCCTTTGTTAGATAGAGATGAATTGCTACTGAAAGTAAAGTCTCTTTCACTTGGGTTGGTAAATAAGGGAGCTTGGTTCCAGGAGATGTTGGTCCCGTAGAAACTATCGGTATAGGTATTTTCTGATTTGAAAACACAGTAGTCAAAATCAAAGTTGAGCTGTACACCTGCCATTTGAATGGTATCCATGGCAAGTTCCGTATTTAAGTTGCCGTAAATAACGCAGTTCTTGAAAACGCCTTCTTCTATGCTCGATACCAAGGTTTGATTTTGTTGGTAATCGTTGTAAAAATTGCTGATCCCAACTGCCGGATTAGTAGAGGCACCGTAGCCTAGTAAATTACAATGATTGAAATGGAAATCTCCACCTTGCAATACGAGCAGTGCGTGGGTGCCATTTTGAGAAACAAGGCAATTTTCTGCCTTTACCTTTGCGCCAGCAAAAATGAAAATACCGTAGCGCGCTTGATTATATATTTGGGTGTTTTGAAGATCCAGTGTGTAACTGGTATTACTGGGGTCTTCGCTGTATAAATGCACCCCGGAGGTGCCGTTTTTGAGAATGGCGTAATTGATAGAACTCGGTAAAGCCTGATGTAAATAAATTCCGTAGTACTGGCCTGCAATATCCTGGTAATCTTGTTCTAGGCGGTCTCCTTGAAAAACCACTTCATTGCCGAGTTGCCCCTCGATTTGTAAGGAACCTTTGTATACGTACAATAAAGAATTTTTGTGGAGGTGAATCTTTGTGCCGGCGGGTATTGTGAGGTTTTTTGCGGAATCGACAATTGCTGCGCCATAAATAACGTGCGGTTTGTCATTGGGCCAAATGCCCTCGTTGAAATCAAAAATTTGCGCTTGAAAATTAGAATAATGGAAATAGGCATCTTGGCCCCAAGCTGCTAACTTAACGTATTGGTCTTTCCCGTTGGTTCTAAAACGGATGGAGTCTTCGATAATGAGTGGGTTAGTGGCATTATTGACTTGCAGCGTAACCTCTACGAAAATAAATAAAGAATCTTGAGCTTCGAGTAGGAGGTCTGTATGCAAATGGCCAGCAATACCGTCTACATTGATACGATATACAGATTGGTCTGCACCCATTAGTTCAATTTCTTCAATTTGAAGACTGCGCTGGTCTGGGTTGTATATTTTTATGGATTTGGTGGTAGAGCCCACCGTTGTAAACACGGTATCAAACACGAGTGTATCGGTAGAGAAAGTAAGATTGCCTTTGGATAATAGCACATTTTTATTGCAAGAACTCAAGGTGCTCCACATGAGTAGGCAACCTGCAATAAGAAAACCGATTAAAATCCGCATTTGATGTTGAAACGTGTAAAGCTAAAGAATATTGGTTCCTTCACCCAATTTTAAGTGAAAATGTTGTTTGGCTTGTCCAGGCTTTGGACTAAGTAGGCCAAAGTAAAAACAATCTGCACTAAAATGAAACTGCTGGTTTTCTATGAGTGCATGCCAATTGATGTTTTGCTTTCGAGGCTGCGGTTCATAGATCACAAAAATGGAATCCGGATGCAGCAATTCAAAATTAATTTGATCCATGAATTGAATGAGTTGTGCGCTACTTTGAATGTATATACAAGGTTCTTGTACCATCTTTTTGATGCATAATTGTCTTGCTGATTCGTCGGTAATTAAAATTTGAAAATGAGGGATAGCCATGTAGAGCTTGTTCAAAAAATTTCTTGTTCGCATGCATGTAATATTGGTGAATAGCTGTTGCTTCATGACTGGTTTTTGACCAGCCACTTGATCTACTAACCAGTAGGCAAATGGGGAGTGCGTTCCATGACGACCTTTGGCCTTCCATAGAAAAGCTGTATATTCGATGCAGCGAAACATAGCGTAAAAATAACAAATAAGAAGTCATTTACTTGGAAGAGCAGCGGTCGATAGCACAGCAACTTGAATTTATTCAGCATGGAGCACACCCTCTAGCGGTACTGAGTCCTTGTAGGGTTGGCGATGGCATCCTTTCTTTAAGTGAAGATCAAAAAGAGCATTACAGGCAACTTGCCCATCACCGTTCATTAGCGGTTACTTTCTTTATTCCGGCATCGGGTTCGGGTTCTCGGATGTTCGAGTTTTTAAAGGAGTTCAGCCTTTATCCAAATCCTGAAAACGCGCAGAAGGCAGCAAGATTTTACAGTAGGCTTTCTGAATTTGCCTTGTTTCGAAAATTGCCTCAGCATATTCAAAAGAATTATTTGGACGGTAAATTACAACTTGAAGAACTCATTGATTACTTACTTGGGTCCGAGGGGTTGAATTTTGGAAACATTCCAAAAGGCTTGATTCCGTTTCATATCCAAGAGCCCTTTATTCTCAATCCATTTCAAGAACAGCTCCTTCAGGCTGCGCAATTGAGCGTTGCACACTGTCAGTATCATTTTACGATACAACAAGAGTTTGAAAAGGATTTTAAGTTGGCAATTGACCAAATAGCAGCGCTCACCTCCCGAAGCTACGAGGTGACGTATTCTGTGCAAGATCCTGCATCTAATGCCTTTGTATTTAAATCCGATGGTCAGCTTTTCAAAGATCAGGATGGTCGGGTTGTGCGTCGCCCTGCTGGCCATGGCACCTTACTGCGCAATTTAGATGTGCTCGATGCGGAATACATTTTGGTAAAAAATATTGATAATGTCCAGCATTTTAGTCAGCAATTAACGAGCAACATGACTTGGGAGGTGTTATTGGGCTTGCAAATACAGATCAGATCCGACTTAAAACAATTTGTTCAACGCAATGATTTTGAAGGTCTTTGTGCGTGGAATGAGCGCTTCGCATTGTATGACCAGCAATGGTTAACGGAACAAAAACACAGCGCTTGGCAAGAACTACTCAATAGACCTTTGCGGGTTTGTGGAATGGTGAAGAACGACGGCCAGCCTGGTGGAGGGCCATTCTTTGTTTCTATAAACGGTCAAAAATCCAAGCAAATCGTCGAAAAAGCGCAATTGACCCAATTGCCGAAGGCCAGTCAATTATTGCTGCAAAGCACGCATTTTAATCCCGTCATGATGGTACTTAGCCCTTGCGATTTAGAGGGTAAGCCACATTTGTTAGCAAATTTTGTAGACCCCTCGACTTATTTTGTGGTGGACAAACAACAAGATGGAGAAAGCGTAAAATTTGTAGAACAACCTGGTCTTTGGAATGGTGCAATGGCCCATTGGAACACTTTATTTGTGGAAGTTCCTTCTGCCATCTTTTCTCCTGTAAAATCTGTACTTGATTTATTAGATTTAGCACATCAGGCAAACAAAGGGGCTTAGAATTGGTTACTTTTGTAACTCAAAGCAAAGTACATGATACCCGTAACCGTATACAGCGAAATGACACCCAACCCTTCTACCATGAAGTTTGTGTCAAATAAATATCTTTTGCCAACCGGCGCTTCTGTAGAATTTGATAACAAAGCAGCAGCTAAAGGCTTTTCGCCACTTGCCGAGGCGCTCTTTGACTTTCCCTTTGTGTCGAAAGTTTTTATTGCCGTTAATTTCATCACGATTGCCAAAACCGATAATGTCCCTTGGGATTTCATTACGATGGAGCTCCGTGAATTTATCCGCGAATGGATTGCCTTCGAAAAAGAAGTTTTGATTGCTATGCCGAGTCAAATTCAGTTAGATGAACAGGCAAAAAACACCGAAGACAGCCAGCCACAACAAACTTCAAAATCAGTTTCCTTTGCACCGTCAGAACTCGACGACGCCATCATTGACCTGCTAGACCAATATGTACGCCCTGCAGTGGCTAACGATGGAGGTGCCATTGATTTTCTAGGTTATGAACAGGGTAAAGTAACGGTAATGTTAAAGGGCTCTTGTGCGGGGTGCCCGTCTTCTACTGCTACTTTAAAAGGTGGAATCGAGAATTTACTCAAACAACATTTGCCGGAAGTAAAAGAAGTTGTGGCCTTTAACGGATAATTTCGTTGCATATAGTCGTTATGTGCAAATTTTAGTTATATTTAGATGAACAACAGTTTAAACTGCTTGTTTGATAACTATCTCCATGTCACTCATTACACCCACATACCACCTTAAAGAAGCACTAAAAAACCACTTTGGTTACGATCAATTTAAGGGTGCTCAAGAACAAATCATTGAAAACGTCCTTGCGGGCAGGAATACCTTTGTGCTCATGCCCACTGGTGGGGGTAAGTCACTTTGCTATCAGCTACCATCCCTTATTTTACCCGGTACGTCCATCATTGTATCGCCACTTATTGCCCTCATGAAAAACCAAGTCGACGCTGTTCGAGGTTTCTCACAAACTGGTCAAATCGCTCATTTTTTAAATTCTTCTTTAACCAAGGCTGAGATTGCCCAAGTGAGGGCCGATGTATTAAGTGGGCAAACAAAAAT